>NZ_JBEZKL010000058.1:0-46283 GCF_040704695.1 Streptomyces sp. NPDC048411 | reverse complement strand
GTCATGTGGCGGAGCCACCTGTCCTGCGACACCGTGCGGCGAGCGTGCGTGCCGGGCGTCGGGGCGCAGGCGGGGAACTCAGAACAGGCCCTAGGAGCGCCGAGGCGCTGCGGGACATGGGTGCGGGTCTACCCCGGGTCGGTCGGCTCGGCGAGCGTGGACAACTTCACGGGGCAGGCCAGCGGCCGCCGGTCAGGTCCGTCCGGCTCTTCTCCGGTGCCGCGTCCCGTGTTGTGTGCGGTGCCGTGCGCAGCGGCCAGTTCGCGGGCGGCGAATCCGCAGGTCCGGCCCTGGCACCACCCCATCCCGGCCCGGGTGAGCAGTTTGACGGTCCGGGTGTCACCCGCTCCGAGTTCCTCGCACGCGGCACGGATCCGGCCCGCGGTGACCTCTTCGCAACGGCAGACCTCCGTGTCGTCGGTCAGCCATTCGCTCCACCCCGCCCTCGGCCGGTGCACAGCGCCCATCAACGCGGCAAAGGCCCGCAGGCCGCGCCGGGAACGACGCAGGGCGACGGCTCTGCGTGCCGCTTCCCGCCGCACCCCGCCCCGAACCTCGCGAAGAACTGACAGCGCAGCCAACTCACCCTCATACAGTGCCAGTTCGACACCCGCGATACCGCCCGTCTCCCCCGCCGCCCAGACCCCCGGCACGGTGGTCCTGAGCTGCTCGTCGAGGACGACCGCGTGCGTACCGTCCGCGCACACGCGCGTACCGCAGCCCACCGCCACGGCGAGTTCCAGCTGAGGAACGAGCCCGTGCCCGACGGCGAGTGCATCGCAGGCGATCCTGCGACCGGTCCCCGGCAGCGGACGCCATCGGTGGTCCACCCGGCTGACGGTCACCGCCTCCACCCGGTCCTCGCCGTGCACGTCGGTGACTGCCCGGTGGGACAGAACCCGAACTCCGGCGCGGGCCAGCGCCACCCCGTACCGGACCGCTTCCGCAGCCTTGCCGGGGTTGACGGCCAGCACCAGGGGATTTCGCGCGTACGCGCCGTATCCGGACGCTTCGACCAGCGCCGGAACGCCGGCACCGGCGCGCGTCAGCGAGAGAGCGACGGCCTGAAGAAGCGGACCGCTCCCCGCGACCACGATCCGGCGGCCCGGCAGCACCAGGCCGGACTTGAGCATGGCCTGGGCCCCGGCCGCACTCACCACACCTGGAAGTGTCCACCCGGGAAAGGGAAGTTGGCGTTCATGGGCCCCCGTCGCCAAAAGCAGTCGGCGGGCCGGGACAGCGATGCGGTAGTCGCCTTCGGATCCGGTGACGGCGTGCAGGATCCAGTCGCCGTCACCGGCTCGTTCGACCGTCCAGACGTGGTGGTCGGCGAGATGGCGGATCGCGCCGGAGTCGCGGTGCGCCGCAAGCCGTGCCGAGAGTTCGGCGAAGACGGACCAGCCGTGGTGAAGGGCGCCCGGCCGGGCGGCGCCGAGCCCGTCGGCCGGGCTTCGGTAGTACTGTCCGCCGGGCGTGACGGCCGAGTCCAGCAGAACCACGTCGAGCCCGTGATCGGCCGCGGTGACGGCCGCGGCCAGGCCGGCCGGCCCCGCGCCGACCACGGCGAGTCCGGCACGGTCCGCCGCCCGTGGCAGGCGTTCAACTGTCGAGTGCGGCATGCCCGTCGCCCTCCTGCCTGGTGATGGTGTCGCCGGGACGGGCGGGAAGCAAGCACGCGCGCTGGTTGGGCCGGCCGTTGACGGTGGCCAGGCAGTCGTAACAGGAACCGATGCCGCAGAAGGCTCCCCGCGGTCGGCCGTGGACGCGAGTGGTACGCCAGGTCAGGATGCCCGCCGACCAGAGTGCCGCGGCGATGCTCTGGCCCGGCAGTCCACGGATCGGGCGCCCGTCGAAGGTCAGCTGGAATGCCGGTCCCGGCTCCGCCGCGACGAGCTCGGCCGGGGTGCGTGCACGGGTACGTCTCACAACATCCTCTCCCGGGGCAAAAGCCCCCTCCACCGTCATGTGGTCTGCCCCATGGTGTGAAACCGGTCCGGGGCGAACGGTCCGAGATCGATTTCCGGCTGCCGCCCGGCGATCGCATCGGCGACCAGCCGCCCGGTCGCGGGGGCCAGCCCGATCCCGGCCCCTTCATGGCCGCAGGCGTGGAAGAGACCCGGCACCCGGGGGTCCGGGCCGATCGCCGGCAGATGATCGGGCAGATAGGGGCGGAACCCGTGGTAGGCGCGCATCACCCGCACATCCGCCAGTACGGGGAAGAGGGCGGCGGCCTGGGCGGCCAGTCGGGCGATCACCGGAACCGACAATGTCCGGTCGAAGCCGACCCGCTCGCGGCTGGCCCCGATCAGCACCGGCCCCGAGGGGGTTCCCTCCACCACGGGCGAGGTCTGCAGCGCCGCGGACCCGCTCGACACATCGGCCACGTACTCCGCCGCGTAGACCTTGTGCCGGATCAGCCGGGGCAACGGCTCGGTGACGAGTACGAACCCCCTGCGCGGCAGGACCGGCAGGTCCACTCCGGCCAGTGCGGCCAGGTCGCCGCCCCAGGTGCCCGCCGCGTTGACGACCGCCGGGGCGAGCAGTTCGCCGCGTGCGGTGCGCACCCCGCGTACCGCGCCCGCTCGGTCTCTGAGAATCGCGACGACCTCCTCCCCCGGGCACAGGCGTGCCCCGGAGCGGCCGGCTGACCTTAACAACTCGGCTGCCGCGACTGCTGGTTGGACCTGCGCATCCTGCGGATAGTGGCAGCCTCCGGCGAGGTGCGGCGCGAGATGAGGCTCGATGTCGCGGAGCCGGTCGGATGTGACGTGGTACGCCTCGACTCCGGCCGCCCGCTGGCCGGCGGCCGTCGTGGACAGGGTGGTCAGGGATTCCTCGGACGCCGCCACGACCAGGCCGCCCTTGTGCTCGTACTCGATGTCCGCAGGCAGCTCCTCCGCCAGTCGGCGCCACAAGGAGGCGGAGAGCAGGGCCAGTTCGAGTTCAGGTCCTGGAACTTTGTCGGAGACCAAGAGGTTTCCCTCCCCGGCTCCGGTGGTGCCTCCGGCGATCGGTCCGCGGTCGACCACTGCTACGGACAGTCCGGACCGGGAGGCGTAGTAGGCGCAGGCGGCACCGACCACTCCGGCCCCGACGATGACGACATCCAGGGTCTGTCTCATGGGCACGCCAGTAATATGTCACATTGCTTTAGGGCCGCCAAGGGTGCGCACAGGGCCAGTTGAACAGCTGTCACCCCGTCGCGCCGCTCTCAGGGGTGCCGGTTCCGCCGCCGGGGAAGTGGAGCCATGGACACCCCGCAGCGCCGATCCCGAGGAGCCGTGATGCACGACGACCGCACGCTGGTGGAGGGCCGCCTGGAGCGCGCCCTCCAGCAATTCATCCGCCCCGCCCAGTACGCGGACCGGTCCCCGCTCACCCTCTCCGTGTGGCACGCACCGGGCGAACCGGTGCCGGTGACGGAGGCGATGAAGGGGAGGTACGAGCCGTGCCGGGCCGGCACGGAGTGGGGCAGGCCCTGGTCGACCAGCTGGTTCAGACTGGAGGGCACAGTGCCCGAGGCGTGGGTGGGGCGCCACGTCGAGGTGGTCGTCGACCCCGGATTCTCCGGTCAGGTTCCGGGCTTCCAGGCGGAGGGGATGCTCTACGACATGGAGGGCGTACCGCTCAAGGGCATCCACCCCCGCAATCGCCATCTGAGGGTCGCGACCGCGGCGTCGGGCGGTGAGCCGGTCTCCTTGCTGCTGGAGGCGGCGGCCAACCCGGCCGTGCTGGAGCACGGCTTCGTGCCGAACCCGCTCGGGGACGTCCTCACGGCGGGCGACCAGCCCCTGTACCGGTTCGTCTCCGCGGACCTCGCCGTACTGGACGAGGAGGTCTGGCATCTCGTCCTGGACATCGAGGTGTTGTCGGAGCTGATGCACGAACTGCCCGCCGACCGGTCACGACGGCACGAGATCCTGCGGGCGCTGGAGCGGATGCTCGACGCACTGGATCTGCACGATGTGGCGGGCACGGCGTCCGGAGCCCGGGCCGAGCTCGCCGAGGCACTCGCCCGCCCCGCGTCGGCGAGCGCGCACCGGATCTCGGCCGCCGGTCATGCACACATCGATTCGGCGTGGCTGTGGCCGGTGCGCGAGACGGTACGCAAGGCCTCGCGCACGTTCGCCAATGTCACCACGCTCGCCCAGGACTATCCGGAGCTGGTCTTCGCCTGTTCGCAGGCCCAGCAGTACGCCTGGGTGCGTGACCAACAGCCGCACATCTGGGAGCGGATCAAGCAGGCGGTGGCGGACGGACAGTGGGCGCCCGTCGGTTCGATGTGGGTGGAGTCCGACGCCAATATGCCGGGCGGTGAGGCGCTGGCGCGGCAGATCATGCAGGGAAAGCGTTTCTTCCAGGAGGAGCTGGGCGTGGAGACGGAGGAGATCTGGTTGCCGGATTCCTTCGGCTACACGGCGGCATTCCCGCAACTCGCCGCACTGGCGGGGGTGAGGTGGTTCCTGACGCAGAAGCTCTCCTGGAACCAGACCAACAAGATGCCGCACCACACCTTCTGGTGGGAGGGCATCGACGGGACCAGGGTCTTCACCCATTTCCCGCCCGTCGACACGTACAACGCACAGTTCCACGCCCGCGAACTCGCCCATGCGGAGAAGAACTTCGCCGAGAAAGGGCGGGCGACCCGCTCGCTGGTGCCGTTCGGCTGGGGCGACGGCGGCGGCGGTCCGACCCGCGAGATGCTCGAGAAGGCGCGCCGGCTCCGCGATCTGGAGGGTTCTCCGCGGGTCACGATCGAGAAGCCGTCGGCGTTCTTCGCGGCGGCGGAGGACGAATACGCCGAGCAGGCCCCGGTCTGGTCCGGCGAGCTGTATCTGGAGCTGCACCGGGCGACGTACACCACCCAGGCCAAGACCAAGCAGGGCAATCGTCGCAGTGAACACCTGCTGCGGGAGGCCGAGTTGTGGGCGACGGCGGTAGCACTTCAGGGGCCCGGGTACGCCTATCCGTACGAGAGGCTGGACCGGGTGTGGAAGACGGTCCTGCTGCATCAGTTCCATGACATCCTGCCCGGCTCGTCGATCGCCTGGGTGCACCGCGAGGCCCGCGACACCTACGAACAGGTGCGGTCGGAGCTGGCCGACCTGGTGGCCGAGGCGGTGACCGCGCTCGGCGCCGCAGAGGGGCTGGTGGCGCTCAACTCCTCGCCGTACGACCGACGTCAGGTGCTGGAATTGGACGCGGAGGCGAGCGCGGTGCTGCCGTCCGGTGCCCATGTCCAGCAGCTGGCCGACCGGCGCACGGCAGTGTTCGCCGAGGCGCCGGGACTGGGCTCAGGACTGCTCGACGGGTCTGCGGTACCCGAACACGAGGTCACGGCGGGCCGCACGTCGGACGGCGGATTGGTCCTCGACAACGGCCTGCTGCGCTTCACCGTCGACCGCGACGGGCTGATCGCCGCCGTCCGTGACCTCGGCGCACGGCGTGAGGTCCTCGCCCCCGGTCACCGGGCCAACCTCCTTCAGCTGCACCCGGACCACCCCAACCACTGGGACGCCTGGGACATCGACCGGCACTACCGCCGGTCCCGCACCGATCTGACCGATGCCGACTCGGTCGAGCTGGTCGAGGAGGGACCGCTGCGGGCGGCCGTACGCGTGGTGCGCTCGTTCGGCAGGTCGCGGATCGTGCAGGAGATCCGGCTGGCGGCGGGCAGCAGGCAGATCGACATCGACACCGAGGTGGACTGGCAGGAGTCGGAGAAGGTCCTCAAGGTCGCTTTCCCGCTCGATGTGCATGCCGAACGGTCCACGTCCGAGATCCAGTTCGGGCACGTCCACCGCGCAACGCACGACAACACCGGCTGGGACGCGGCGCGTTTCGAGATCTGTGCGCACCGCTGGCTGCGGGTCGCCGAGCCGGGATACGGGATCGCGGTGCTCAACGACTCCACGTACGGGCACGACGTGACCCGGACCCCGCACAGGTCGGGGCTCGCCACGACCGTACGGTTGACGCTGCTGCGCGCTCCGCACAGCCCGGATCCGGAGACCGACCTCGGCACGCACCGGTTCCGGTACGCGCTGGCGCCCGGGGCGGAGGTCTCGGACGCGGTACGCGAGGGACTCGCGCTCAATCTGCCGCTCCGCGCGGCAGTGGCCCCGGCCGTGCCGTCGCTCGTCACCACCGGGCATCCGGCGGTGACCGTGGAGTCGGTGAAGCTCGCCGAGGACCGAAGCGGCGATGTGGTCGTCCGGCTGTACGAGTCGGCGGGCGGGCGGGCGGAGGCCACGCTCCGGGTCGGCTTCCCCGTCGTGCGGACGCAGATCACCGACCTGCTGGAACGACCCCTGAACGAGGCAACCACCGATGAGCACGGTCTCGTACTGGCGCTGCGGCCGTTCCAGATCCTGACGGTGCGGCTGACCCCGGCCTGAGCGACGGGAGGCCGTCAGGGGCGTGGCACGTTCCGCAGGTTGGAGCGGGCCATCTGAAGCATCCGGCCCACGCCGCCGTCCAGCACGATCTTGCTTGCGGAGAGCGCGAAGCCGGTCACCATCTCCGCGCTGATCTTCGGGGGGATGGAGAGCGCGTTGGGGTCGGTGACGACATCGACCAGGGCCGGTCCCTTGTGCTTGAAGGCGTCCTTGAGGGCGCCTTCGAGCTGCTTGGGCCTCTCCACCCGTACCCCGTACGCCCCGGAGGCCCGGGCGATCGCCGCGAAGTCCGGGTTCTTGTTGGTCGTACCGAACGACGGAAGCCCCGCGACCAGCATCTCCAGCTCGACCATGGAGAGCGACGAGTTGTTGAACAGGACCACTTTCACCGGAAGGTTGTACTGGACGAGGGTGAGGAAGTCGCCCATCAGCATGGTGAATCCGCCGTCGCCGGACATCGACACGACCTGCCTGCTCCGGTCGACGAACTGGGCGCCGATCGCCTGCGGCAGTGCGTTGGCCATCGAGCCGTGGCTGAACGAACCGATCACCCGGCGCTTGCCGTTGGGGGTGAGATAGCGGGCCGCCCACACATTGCACATGCCGGTGTCGACGGTGAACACCGCGTCGTCGTCGGCGATTTCGTCGAGCACCGAGGCGACGTACTCGGGATGGATAGGGATGTGCTTCTCGACCTTGCGGGTGTACGCCTTGACCACGCCCTCCAGCGCGTCGGCGTGCTTCTTCAGCATCCGGTCGAGGAACTTGCGGTCGGTCTTGACCTTCACCTGCGGCGTCAGACAGCGCAGCGTCTCACGGACATCGCCCCAGATCGCCAGATCCAGCTTGGAGCGGCGGCCGAGGTTCTCGGGGCGCACATCGACCTGGACAATCTTCACATCGGTAGGCAGAAAGGCGTTGTACGGGAAGTCGGTGCCGAGCAGGATCAGCAGGTCGCACTCGTTGGTCGCCTCATACGCGGCACCGTAGCCGAGCAGTCCGCTCATGCCGACGTCGTACGGGTTGTCGTACTGGATCCATTCCTTGCCGCGCAGCGCATGACCGACGGGGGCCTTCACCCGCTCGGCGAACTCCATGACCTCGGCGTGTGCGCCCGCCGTGCCGCTCCCGCAGAACAGCGTCACCCGCTTCGCCGCGTCAACCATCCGGCAGAGCTTCTCGATCTCCTCGTCACCGGGCCGGACCGTCGGCCGCGCGGTGACCAGGGCGTGCTCGATCGACTTCTCCGGCGCCGGCTGGGAGGCGATGTCGCCCGGCATCGAGACGACGCTGACCCCACCGCGTCCGATCGCGTGCTGGATCGCGGTCTGGAGCAGCCTGGGCATCTGCTGCGGGTTGGAGATCATCTCGTTGTAGTGGCTGCACTCCTGGAAGAGCAGCCCCGGATGGGTCTCCTGGAAGTAGCCGAGACCGATCTCGCTCGAAGGGATGTGCGAGGCAAGGGCGAGGACCGGGGCCATCGAGCGATGGGCGTCGTAGAGGCCGTTGATGAGGTGCAGATTGCCGGGGCCGCAGGAACCCGCGCAGGCGGCCAGGGTCCCGGTGATCTGGGCCTCGGCGCCGGCAGCGAAGGCGGCGGTCTCCTCGTGTCTGACCTGGATCCACTCGATGGCCGCATTGCGGCGAACGGCGTCGACGACCGGGTTGAGGCTGTCGCCGACGACACCGTACAGGCGCTTGACGCCTGCCCGGACGAGAATGTCGACGAACTGCTCCGACACGTTCTGCTTGGCCATGGGTGCGTATCCTCTCCGCGACAGGAATCCATCAACCCATGGCGCGTGCGGTTACGCCTCCCAGACGCCGACACTCGTACGGTCGTCGGCGTACCCCTTCACCCTGAGCTGGGTGTCCGCGAGGAACGCCGCCAGGCCGGGCGGCTCCTGGGGCGTCCAGCGTTCGGCGAGCTCCTCGGCGAGGGCGGGTTCGCTGCGCAGCGGTTCGGCGAGACCGGTACTGCACAGGAGCAACGTGTCCCCCGGGCGGGCTACCGAGGCGCGGAACCGGAACGGCGGCGCGGGTGGCGGTGGCGGGCTCTCGACGTACGGGGACGGGGGCGTCGCGATCCCCAGGTCCATGGTCAGCAGGTCGCCGTCGGGCCCGCTCTCGGGGGACGCGGACCCGAAGCCGACGACGGCCTGCCCGGTCATGGCCCCAGGGTCCGGAACATCCGGTTCGAGGTCCTGCCAGACGCCGTCCCGCAGCCGGAAGAGCCCCCCGCCGCCCACCCCGAAGAAGACCCGGGTCCGGCAGGCGGGATCGGCCGACAGCAGCAGACACCGCAGCCCCGCGGTGTACTCCTCCGGTTCGAGCCCCAGCTCGACAGCGCGGGCGCGCAGTTTGCCGTAGCTGCGGTCGGTGAGTCGGTGCAGACCGGACTTGAGGTCGCCGCGGCGACCAGCTCTTATGTCCTCGGAGAGCCGGGGGTGACTGCGGCCGACGGCTCCGCCGATCCAGCGGCAGGCGTCTGCGGCCGCGAGATGGGCACCCTCGGTGGCACGGGCGCCGCTGGCGACGGCGACGAGCACGAGGGCGTTCTCGGCGGCACCGAACCGCACGGTGAGCAAGGCGTCGCGCCGGGGCTCTCCCCGGAACCGGGCGGAGTCGCCACGCACGGAGGCGGCGCGCAGCGTGTATGTCCCGTACCGGGCGCCGTCGAGCACGGTGTCGGCGACGAGCCCGTCCAGTTCCTGGGGGACGGTGGCCGGGAGAGCGGTCGGCTCGGCGTCGTAGGTGGGCGGACGGTCGCCTACGTACGAGAGGCCGGGGCGGACCGTGGGAGCCGAAGGGGGTTCGGGAGCCGTCCCGGGGATGGGTGCGGCCGGGAGCGGGATGGTCGGTCCCGCCCCGGGCGCCTCCGGCTTCACGGAGACCTGCCGTCGCGGGAGCAGCGGTACGGAGGCTGTGGTCGGCGCTTCGACCGGGAGCGGCGGAGGGACCGGCGGCGCTTCGACAACGGATGGCGGCTTGGCCGGCGGCGGTGTGGCGAACGTGCTCGGCCGCGTGGGGCCGACCGGCGGTTCCCACGGCGCACGCGCCTGCACGGATTGCACGGGAGGAGGCGGCGGCGAAGGTTCCGGTGCCGAGAAAGGCGGAGGCGGAGGTGCAGACGAAGGCGGAGGTGCAGCCGGCGGCGGAGGTGGCACGGGCGGACCGTCGGCGGGCGCCACGGGTGGTGGTTCCGGAACGGCGGCGCCCGCGCCGGGCCCCGCCGGACCCACCGCCCCCGAAGCCGAGTCGAAGCGGTCGTCGAGACTGTCGGCCGCGCTGCTCGCCCCGGCGTCCGCGGCGGTTTCGTCGTACAGCCTGCGCCACCAGTCGTCCTCGTGGGCGGCGGGCCTCTCCCCCTGCTGGCTCATGCCCTTATTGTCCACCGCACGGGCCGTACGAAACCGGGTCATCAGGAAAATAGAGGTCCGCCGGGCGACTCCACCCCCCACGGGAAGGTCGCCCGGCGGACCGGTCAGGGCGTGATCAGCGCACGGCGTACGCGTCGTTCACGGTCTGGATGACGGAGTTGCCGTTGGCGTCCGTCAGTTCCGTCTTCAGCGTGACCGGCTTGCCAGCCGCACCCGCGTGGTTCACGGTCGCGGTCCAACGCCCGTCCTGCTGTGCGGTGGTGGCCTGGGTCCAGGTCGTGCCACCGTCGTACGAGTAGGAGACCTTGGCGGCGACCAGCTTGCCGGGGGTGTAGCCGGCGTGGCCGGTGGCGCTCAGGCCGATCGTCTGACCGTCCTTCGCCGGAAGGGTCTTGAGCCCGTCGGTCGCCAGGTCGTAGCCCGGGAAGAGCAGCGGGATCCCCTGCGAGTACACGTTCTCGTCCTGCTTCGAACGGAACTTCCAGGTGGTCTCGGTCTGGGTGGACCGCTTCCACACGGTGGCGGGCTGACCGAACTTGAAGGTCTGCATGGTGAGTTCGTACGCCGCGTCCTCGGCCGGGACGGTGAACACCCCGGACGGCCACCCGGACTCGCCGAGCACCTTGCCACCGCTGGTGAGCCTCATATTGCCAATATCCCCGAAGGAGCCCTGGATGCCGGCGTGTTCGCTGTCCGCCCAGAAGCCCGGGGCGACGCCGATCAGGTTGTCCTGACGCTCGGCGGCGAGCACTTCCTTGCCCTGGGCGTCACGCGGAGTGGACGGGCCGACGATCCCCCGGTACCAGTTCTCCGTACGCTCCGAGCCGGACGTGTAGGTACGAGCCGGGTCGACCATGAACTCGCCCCAGGGGAAGCTGGAGGAGACGTACCGCTCCCAGCCGGTGTCGCCCGCCGAGTAGTACTCGGTGCGCTTTCCGGGGACGGCGACGGTGTCGGAGGCGGCGGAGTAGCGACCGCCGTACGGCCGGCCGATGATCATCGTGTCGACGTAGTCGGCTGCGACGCCCATCGCCTCGTACGTGGCGGTGGACATGCCGAGCTTGCTGTCACGGACCTTGTACGTCCGGTCCGAGGTGACCGGGCCGGTCTCGGGGAAGCTCAGGTTGTAGACGAACGGGCTGGCGGCAGTGCCCTTCCAACGCAGCTTCACGGGACCGGCGGCCAGGGCGGCGTTCAGGCCGGCGGCCTCACTCGCTTCGACGGCGAGGGAGGGCAGCGGCGCCGAGCCAAAGCCGACGGACGGCTGCCAGACGCCCGCGGACGGCCGGTGCACGATGATCGCCTTGGCCCCGGCGGCCTTGGCGTTCCGCGCCTGGACGCTCATGGATCCGTCGTCGGCGACCTTCACCAGGGCGATCTTGCCCGTGACATCGGCGGCCTTCAGCTCGGCGGGGGTGCCGGTGCCCGCGTCGACGAGCGCGGCCTCGCCGGTACCGTCGAGGTTGACGGAGCCGGTGCTCGCGAGCTGCGGGTGCAGTTCGGCGCCGCCGACGACCGAGAGCTTCTCGATCTGCGGGGCGTACGCACGCCAGGCGCTGTCGAACTCGAAGTCACCGTCGCTCGCCCTGCCCTGGATGTCGACCAGGTAGTTCTTGACGATGCGGGTGCCGGTGATGGAGCCCGAGTGCAGCCAGACGTCGTCCCAGCTGCGGCCGAAGGCGAGGGTCGTGGAACGGGCCTCGGACGCGCGGTCCTCCGTCTTCACCTGGATCTGGTGAGCCTTGCGGGCGTCCAGGACCAGGGTGGTGTCCTTGGTGACGTTCAGCTGCGGGCGCGCCAGGTATCCGACGGACTCGACGAGCCTGCCGGTGGCGTCCTTCAGGTCCGGCGACATGATGAAGCTGGAGACGAAGTAGGCGCCAGGGCGGACCTGGTACACCTGGTCGGCCGAGCCGTCGTTGAAGCGGCGCTCACCACGGGCGGTGTCGGTGCCGATGACGTCCAGCGAGGAGGCGCCCGCGGCGGGCTTGCCGGTGCGGTCGACCAGCTTGACCCGCAGGGTGACGGTCTCCGCGCCGACGTACAGCGAGAACGGTGTGGAGACCTTGACGCCGTCGGCGCCGGTGGCCAGCACACGCCCGGTGACATCACCGTACTGGGCGGCCTTCAGCTGCGCGGTCGGGTCGATCTGCAGCGGGACCTTGACGGTGGCTCCGGCCGGGACGGTGACACTGCTCGCGTCGAGCTTCGCGACGGAGGAGCGGACGGCCGAGCCGTCGTTACCGGTGACGCCCTGGACCTTCAGCGACAGCTTCACCGGCTCGGTGCCGGAGTTGGTGTACGGGATGTCGACCGTGGTGCGGTCGCTCTTGTCCTGCGGCCAGTTGAACGTGCCGCCCTGGACGGCGGGGGCACCGACGACGGTGGTGTCGATGGCGGCCTTCACATCGAGGCGGCCGCCGCCGGTCTCCCGTACGTCGCCGGGGATGTCGCTCTTCGCGGACGAGACGAGAGCCGCCTTGATCTGCTGTGCGGTCCAGTCCGGGTGACGCTGCTTCACGATCGCTGCGGCGCCCGCGACATGCGGGGTGGCCATCGATGTACCGGACATCGTCCGGTACGCGTAGACACCGCGGCCACCGGCCGCCGCCGCCGAGATGGCGACGCCGGGGGCGGCGATCTCGGGCTTGAGGGTGTGCGAGCCGATCACGGGTCCGCGGCTGGAGAACTGGGCCGTGGAGTCGTCGCGGTCGACGGCGCCGACGGTCAGCACGCTGGGGGCGCAGCCCGGGGAGGAGACGGTGTTCAGCGTCGGGCCGGAGTTGCCCGCCGCGATGACGAACAACGTGTTCTTGCTCTGGGCGAGTTGTTCGGCGGCGATGCTCATCGGGTCGGTGCAGTCGGTCGGCGTCGGGCTCCCGAGGCTCATGGAGACGACGTCGGCCTTCTGGTCGACGGCCCACTGCATGCCGGCGATGATCCAGGACTCGGCACCGAAGCCGCTGTCGTTGAGGACCTTGCCGGCGAGCAGATCGGCGCCGGGTGCGACGCCCTTCTTCTTGCCGTCACTGGCCGCGCCGGTGCCGCCCACGGTGGAGATGGTATGGGTGCCGTGGCCCTGCCGGTCGTCCGTGGTGTTGGAGTCGGTGAAGTTCTCCGAGGCGGCGATCCGGCCCTTGAGGTCGGGGTGTTCGGCGTCGACACCGGTGTCGAGGACGGCGACCTTGGTGCCCTTGCCGTCGTATCCGGCGGCCCAGGCGAGGTCGGCGCCGATCTGCTTGGTCGACTTGTCGAGGGTGGCCTGGACCTTGCGGTCGAGCCAGAGCTTCTTGAGACCGGAGGCCGAGCGGGAGCGGTTCTGGGTGACGTCCGACCAGAAGTCGGCGGCCTTCGCCTTGTCCGCCTTGAGCGCGACGCCGTCGATGGCGTCGAGCGAGAGCCCGCGCTTCGCGCCGCGCGGGGTGGCGGGCGCGGAACGGGCCAGGTCCTGGCCGTAGACCGCGATCAGCGGCAGGGACGTGGTGCTCGCATCGTCGTAGCCCTGGCGGATCAGTCCGGTGACGTTGAAGAGCTCCTCGTCGACCGTGCCCGCAGCGAGCGCCTCGGTCGCGGTGTCCGGGTAGACATACAGGTCCTTGCCGGACTGCCGGGTCTGCATGAGGGGTACGGTGCCGTCCTCGCGGGGCAGTGCGGTGGCCGACGAGGCCCCCGAACGGTCCGTCCTCACCAGGACCTTGTCGCCGGTGACAAGGGTGACGGTGACTGGCTTGCCGCCCTTCGCGACAGCGGCGGCGTCGGCTGCCGCGCTGCCGGTCAGCGGGCTCTTCGAAGTGGACTCCGTCGGTGGCGCTGCCACGGACGGTGCGACCACGGTGACGGCCAGGACCGCGGCGGTCGCCGCTCCCAGTGCCGTACGCGATATCGGGCGCATCGCTCTCCCCAGATGAATACGGATCAGGACAGCACAAGCTGGCTGATTCCGGAGGCTATTGGTGCTGCGGTGGGCGCCACATTGGCATGGCGACGGGCGATGCAGGGATGATGTACACGGCGGGTTTACGCCGTGGCCGTTTTCCGCCACGACCGGCCGGCCGAACAGGGCGGAACGATGCGGAACTGACGCGTCCGGGGAGGGGTCCAAGGGTGCTGGGAGCCATAGGTCTCGACGGGAGACAGGAGTCCGCCTATCGCGCGCTCGTCGCGTTGGGCGCAGCGGAGGTTTCCGACCTCGCACACCGGCTGGGACTTCCCGAGTCGGAGACCGAGCGGGCGCTTCGCCGACTGGAGCAACAGGGCCTCGCCGCCCAGTCGTCCGCCCGCACCGGGCGGTGGGTGGCGGCGCCGCCGGGGGTCGCTCTGGGCGCGCTGCTGACCCAGCAGCGCCACGAACTGGAGCAGGCGGAACTGGCGGCGGCACTGCTCGCCGAGGAGTACCGGGCGGATGCGGCCGAGCCCGCCGTGCATGATCTGGTCGAGGTGGTCACGGGCGCGAGCGCGGTGGCGCACCGCTTCCACCAGTTGCAGCTGGGTGCGACCAGCGAGGTGTGCGCCCTCGTCACCGGGAAGCCGATCGCCGTCAGCGGCATGGAGAACGAGTCCGAGGAGCAGGCGGCGGCCCGTGGGGTGTCCTTCCGGGTGGTGCTCGAGCGGGAGGTGCTCGCCCTGCCGTTCGGAATCCTGGAGCTGTCGGCGGCCCTGAGCCGGAACGAACAGTGCCGGGTCGTCGACCAGGTGCCGACCAAGCTGGTCGTCGCCGACGCCTCGCTGGCGATGGTTCCGCTGACCGGCCGGGGTGCCGAGCCCGCGGCGCTGGTCGTCCATGCCTCCGGGCTGCTGGAGTCGCTGATGGGGCTCTTCGAGGCGGTGTGGCGCGAGGCCATGCCGTTGCGGCTGGGCGAGAGCGGCTGGGCTCACGAGGACTCCGTGGGTCCCGATCCGACCGATCTGGAAATTCTGTCGCTGCTGCTGGCCGGGCTCACGGACGCGAGCGTGGCGAAACAGCTGGAGCTGGGACTGCGGACCGTACAGCGGCGGGTGAAGGGCCTGATGGAGCTGACCGGGGTGTCGACACGGCTGCAGCTGGGCTGGCACGCGTACGAACGGGGCTGGGTGGCCCGCACGCCGCGGGCCTGAGCAAGTCGGGTCCGCCCGTGCCAGACGCCGCCTGGCAGGCGGGACTTTCGAAACACGCCCTAGGGGGAGGCCGTAAGGCCTCGGGACCCCCTCATTACCCCTCTGAGCTGCGTCGACGGCGTCCGAGCCGAACCTTGCTGACGGGCGGAACCTGCCGGACTCCGGCAGGCTGGTGAGATGGGTGTGTGGCAGCTCATCGCCGTTGGCCTGGTCATGCTGCTCGGCCTGGTCGGCGTGCTGGTGCCCGGGGTGCCCGGCCAGGCGATCATCTGGGCCGCCGTGCTGTGGTGGGCGCTCACCGACAGGAGCCCGGCCGCCTGGGGCGTACTGATCGGCGCCACCGCACTCCTGTTGCTGAACCAGGCGCTGAAACCGCTGCTGCGGCCGCGCCGCCCGCACGAGGCCGGGGCGCCGCGCAAGACGCTGATGCTGGGCGGGATCGCCGGGATCGTGGGCTTTTTCGTGGTGCCCGTGCTGGGCGGGATCCTGGGATACATCGGGGCGATCTACGGCACGGAACGCCTGCGGCTCGGCAGCGGCGGAGCGGCGCGGGCCTCGCTCCGTTCGGTGATGCGGGCCACCGGCTACTCCGTACTCGTCGAGCTGTTCGCGTGTCTGCTGGTGACGGGGGCGTGGCTGGGAACGGTGCTCTGGGGCTGACCGCCCGACCCCTTCCCGCTGGGGCCTCGAAGAAGAGGCCTGACGTTCGGGTCAGGCCGATCCGGCATGATCCGAAGGCAGTCCCTGGAGCTCCAGGTGGCGCACGGCGTACGAACGCCAGGGCCGCCACCGCTCCGCCTCGGGACGCCCGTCCGGATCCACATCGGGGTCACCGAGCGCCCGCATCCTGATCAGCGCCGCGGCCGCCGGACCGATCCCCGGCAGCCGCAGCAGCGCACGCTCGGCCTCTTCGCGGTCCGCCCCGGCGTCGAGCCGTACGTCCCCGTCCGCCAGCGCGGCCGCCAGCGCCCGCAGCGCCGGCCCCTCCGCCTCTCCTGCCAGCACTCCCGGCTCAGGGAACACATGCGTCAGCCCTCCGCAGGGCACGTCCAGAACCTTCCCGTACGTCTCCACGAGCCGCTCCGCCGTGTCCCGGCCCACCAGCGTCCGTACCGCGAACTCCTCCGGGTCCGCCGCCCCCGGCGACCGCAGCCCCGGGCGGGCGGCGACGCGCGGTGCCAGCAGCGGGTCGACGCCGAGCCGCTCGTCGACGGCATACGGATCGGCGTCCAGGTCGAAGAGGCGCCGCAGCCGCTGCACCGCCGTCGTCAGGTCACGCAGATCGGTGAGGTGGATCCGGGCGTCCAGCCACGCCCCCGCGGACCGCTCGTCGACGGCGACGATGCCCGTCCCGTACGGCAGCCGCAGGGTGCGCCGGTAGGTACGGGCGCCGGGCTCGCCGCTGATCTCCTCGATCCGGGCAACCGTCTCACCGGCCAGCAGATCGAAGACCTCCCGGGTGGCGTACGGCCCGCGGTGGGCGAGCCGGAGCGGGACCCCGGTCGTGCGTGCCTCCCGTACCGCCGCGCCCACCCCGGTGCCGGCCTCGGCCCGCAGTGCGCTCGGCGTACGGGCGTAGATCTGCCGGATCGTGTCGTTGAACTGGCGCACGCTGGCGAAGCCCGACGCGAACGCGATCTCGGTGACGGGCAGCCCGGTCGTCTGGAGCAGCACCCGTGCGGTGTGCGCGCGCTGGGCACGGGCGAGGGCGACGGGTCCGGCGCCCAGCTCGGCATTGAGCTGCCGCTGCACCTGGCGCGAGCTGTAGCCGAGCCGCTGGGCAAGACCGGGAACGCCTTCCCGGTCGACCACGCCGTCGCCGATCATCCGCATGGCGCGGCCGACGACATCGGCGCGTACGTCCCATTCCGCGGACCCCGGGACGGCGTCCGGGCGGCATCGTCTGCAGGCCCGGAAGCCGTGGCCCTGGGCGGCGGCCGCGGTCGGGTAGAAGCGGACGTTCTTCCGCTTGGGGGTGACGGCGGGGCAGCTCGGCCGGCAGTAGATGCCGGTGGTTTCGACGGCGAAGAAGAACTCCCCGTCGAAACGCGCGTCGCGGCTGCTCACCGCCTCGTACCTGGTCTGTTCGTCCATCACGCCGCCAGTGTGCGCCACCCCCCAGTGGCACGCTCGCGGTTTTCGGACGTGGAGCCGGCCCCGTGCGCTACCGCAGCCGGCCCCGCTTGGCGTCCATGGCCGCCCGGCCCTCGGCCCCCTTGCGCTTCCACTCGCGGCGGATCTCGGACCGTACCCGGGCATCGGTCTTGGCGACGATGCGCTGGTTCTCGCGGAGCAGCTTGCGGTAGCTGTCGAGGCGCCGCTCGGGGAGCGCGCCGTCCTCGATGGCGGCGAGCACTGCGCAGCCGGGCTCGGACTCGTGGTTGCAGTCGTGGAAGCGGCACTCCCCGGCCAGGTCCTCCACGTCCGAGAAGACCTGCCCGACACCGGCCTCCGCGTCCCAGAGACCGACCCCGCGCAGCCCGGGGGTGTCGATGAGGACGCCCCCGGAGGGCAGGACCAGCAGGTTGCGGGTCGTGGTGGTGTGCCGGCCCTTGCCATCGACGTCACGGGCTGCCTGGACAGCCATCACGTCGTCGCCGAGCAGGGCGTTGGCAAGCGTGGACTTGCCCGCGCCGGACACTCCGAGCAGCACACTTGTACCGCCGGAGACGATGGCGCCGAGCACGTCGAGCCCCTCCCCGGTGGCGGAGCTGACGGGCAGCACCTGCACACCGGGGGCGACGGTCTCGATGTCCTGGACGAGGTACGCCAGCCCGGCGGCGTCCGGCACCAGGTCCGCCTTCGTCAGCACCACCAGCGGCTGAGCAGCGCCGTCCTGCGCGGACGCCCCGTCCCGCAGCAGTGCGTCACCGCTGGAGCTGGACATGGCGAGCGCCAGAAACCGTTCCACCCGCCCCAGGTCGAGCTCCACGGCGAGCGAGACGCAGATGGCGATGTGGTCGACGTTGGTGGCGAGGACCTGTCCCTCGGACCGCTTCGACGACGTCGAGCGCACGAAGGCGGTACGCCGTGGCAGCAGCGTCCGTACGAACTGCGGATCCCCTTCGGGGTCGACGGCGACCCAGTCGCCCGTGCAGACGATCCGCATCGGGTCGCGCGGCACCACGAACGCGGTGTCGGCGCGCACGGTGCCGTCGGGGGTGACGACATCGCACTGACCGCGGTCCACCCGCACCACCCGTCCGGGCAGCAGCCCCTGTTCGGCGTGGGGAGCGAACTCGGCGGCCCAGTCGTCGTCCCAGCCGTACGGTGCCAGCGGATGCGACACGGACGGGCCGACGAGGGAGGTGAGCGGGGAAAGCGAGGAGAAAGACAAGGGAAACCCTTCAAAGGGTGGCCCCGGCGACGCGCACACGGGCGCGTGGAAGTTACGGAGAAGGTCAGCCGGCGACCACGGGAGTGAGAACGATGCTCTTCGGGTTGTGGGCAGCGCCCACCGCGGCGACAGTCATCAATGTCCTCACCTCCTGGTCCAAGCACGGGACCGACACCGGCGGTTCATGCCCGCCGTCCGGAACGCTGCACACGATAGCCCGGGACCGCCCGACGGCGTCAACACATTTTTGATCCGTACGCCCGATGCCCACCACCCCCCGTGGAGCGGTGGGCATCGGCGCGTGCGGTCCCGTACGGACACGGGAGTTCGGGCGGTCCGGGGCTCGGCCCCGGCCGCCCGCACATCACGAGGCGTCAGTTGGTGAGGGAGCCGTTGCCCGACAGCACCGGGATGTCGTCCGCGATGTGCGACAGCGCCTCGTCACGGATACGGAAGTGCTGGTTCCGCAGCACCACTCACATGGGTTCTATCCGGAGATCATTCACCGAGGTCCTCGCAGGAGGTGCGCGCGGCGGGCACGAGTCCGTCCGCGAGGGGCGGACCCGGCTCGGGACGCGGTGCCCGGTCCCGGTCCCGATCCCGCCGGGCCGCCTGCCATTCGGCGAGCAGGCGGTCGTAGATCGGGGTGTCGTCCTCCGTGTGCCGGTGCAGGCCCCACGAGCGTTGGCTGTCGTACTGGTCCATGGGACGCCTGTACCCGGTTCGACGGGTAACGGCCGCCGCAACTGCGGCAACCGGCCCAGTACTCCCCTCCAACGAGGGGTTCGAGCAGCTGCCCATGGGTGGGGAAACTTCCGCCTTACGACGGATCAGCCGCCGAGAGGCACGCCACCGAGCAGCGGCGCAGCGCCCTGGGCCACGCCGTCGGCCTGACCGGCGACCTGGAGTGCCGCGCACCTCCGGGACGGAGAACGCAGAAAAAGAGGAACGCCCCGGATCGCAGGAGACGCGATCCGGGGCGAACCGGAAATGAGCACGGGGCTCGGCCGACAGCGGTCAGCTGTTGGCGCAGGCGTTGCCGGAGGCCGGGTTGAGCAGACCGATCACGCTCACGGTGTTGCCGCAGGCGTTGACCGGAATGTGAATCGGAACCTGGATGACGTTGCCGGAAATGACGCCCGGAGAGTTGAGAGCGGAGCCATCGGCACCGGTGTCGGCGAAGGCGGGCGTAGCGGCACCGATCGCCATCAGCGTTCCGGCGGCGATGGCAGCAGCCTTGGTGTACTTCACTTTCATCCCTTTCTTTGACGGAGTCCGGAGCGGTCACGACTTTCGTGCCGCACGAGCGCTGTCCTGATCGCTCGTAACTCCGCCACTGTAATTCGTAACGATGCAAGTCCGTGCACGAAACTCTTCAAGGAGAGAATTCACGGAAATCCGCCCGAATGACGTAATCCCCCGATCGCCCGGCGTCACCGCCGGAATCACCCGGAATCTCCGATGCGCCGAGCGAGCCGCGGGCAGCAGCAGGCCCGGGCCGCACAGAGGAGGAACGCCGGCGGCCCGGGCCAGTTCGGTGCGGCTGGATCAGCTGGTGGAAACGCCGTTGCCGGAAAGCACCGGAATGGTGTCCAGGATGTGCGACAGGGGCTCGTCACCCTTGGCCTGGGTGGAGTTCTCGGTGCACTGCTGGTTCTGCGGCGAGGACAGGACGTTGACGTCCCGGACCGCGACCGGGGCGACACCGCGGAGCGAACCGGCGTTGACCTTGGCCGGGAGGCCGACGCAGGGCTCGCTCAGGCAGCCCTGGACCAGGCCGAACTGCGGGCTCCAGTCACCACGGGTCTCGGAGTTGCCGAAGGACTGCGAGGCGCCGTTGCCGTTGACCGAGGTGGTGCCGGTGTCGTTGCCGATGGCCATCGCCTGCGGAGCGCGCGTGGCCGAGATGCCGACAGTGGAGGCGGCGACGGCGCCCGTAGCCAGAACCATCTTGATCACGATGAACCCCTCTCGCCCTCGACGCCCCATGCCGGAGCGCGCCCTGCCCAACTCGGCCCGGGGCATTTGGTTCTCTTCATTCACCCGAATGTCAGGACGTCACGGACACCCGTACGAGAGTACGCCCAGAAACCCGCTGTTCCGCCTGAACAACCGGCCGGAGAACATGCGTGCGTCACCCGTCCGGGTGGTCACATAATTCCCGTGGACTTTCGAGTTTCCTTCACCAATTCCCCATCGTTACGACTGTCGACAAGCGCACTCCGGAACGCGTCCGGCAGGGATTCTCCGATTCCGCCGCGGCGCGACCACCGCTTGCCGAACACGGACATGGAGAACCGTCGGGGCGGCAGCCCCGGGCGGTAACTGCCACCGCCTAGTGAAAGAAATGCGGGCATTCCGCCCGCGCACGATGTCCTAAGAAAGGGCAACTAATGCGAAAAGCCTTGAGTAAAAGCATGATCGTCATGGCGGCGGCGTCAGGAATCCTGACCGCGGCCGGCGGCTACGCGTTCGCGGATGCCTCGGCCGACGGGACGGCCACCGATTCGCCGGGCGTCGGCTCCGGCAATGCCGTGCAGGTGCCGGTGCACGTTCCCGTCAACCTCTGCGGCAACACAGTCAATGTGGTCGGGCTGCTGAACCCGGCCTTCGGTAATGAGTGCGAGAACACCGACAGCGGTCCGGACGACAACGGGACCGGGGGCGCGAGCGCCAAGGGTTCAACCAGCGACTCCCCCGGGGTGCTGTCAGGGAACCTGATCCAGGCTCCTGTCCATATCCCGGTCAATGCCTGCGGCAACTCCGTCAATGTCGTCGGCGCGCTGAACCCCGCGTCCGGCAACGGGTGTGCCAATACGCACCGGCCGTCAACGTCAGTGCCGCCCACCACCGTGCCCCCCGTCACGGTGCCCCCCGTCACCGTGCCGCCCGTGACCGTGCCCCCCGTGACCGTGCCCCCCGTGACCGTGCCCCCCGTCACCGTGCCCCCCGTCACCGTGCCCCCCGTCACCGTGCCCCCCGTCACGGTGCCGCCCATCACCGTCCCGCCCATCACCGTCCCGCCCATCACGGTGCCCCCCGTCACGGTGCCCCCTGTCACCCCGCCGACCACCACCGTTCCCCCGACCACCACCGTTCCCCCGACCACCACCGTGCCCGTCACCGATACGACAGTGCCGCGGACCCCGCATGTCCCCGGCGCGCAGCTGGCCCACACCGGCGCCGCCGACCTCGGCCTGGCGGCCGGAGCGAGCGCCGCCCTGCTGCTCGGCGGCACGGTGCTGATGCGTCGCGCCCGCGCCGGACAGAAGTGACGTAACCGCTGGATCGCGGACAGGTCCGGTAGGACAGCCTCGGCTGTCCTACCGGACCTGTTTTCGTAAGGAGGGCCCGTCAGAGGTGGGACAGCCCGGCTTGGTCCAGGCACGCGGCGATCCTCGCAGTCTCCGCCGCGTCCAGACTGCGCATCGGCGGGCTCATCACATGGGTGGTGATGATGCCGAACAGGTCGACAAGGCGGTCCTGTTCGGCCTTGGCCGTGATCACTCCGGTGCGGCGGAGGGTTCGGGCGGTCATGCGGTGCTCCTTGCGGACGGCACGGGGGTCGGTGCCCCGGTGGGGGACGCGAAGGTCTGAGGATGGACGCAGTGCCAGCGGTGCTCGCCGCTGCCGAGGGTCAGGGCGGGAAAGACCGTGGCGCACGCGTCGTCCGCCTTCCAGCAGCGGGTGCGGAACGGGCACCCGGACGGCGGGTTGGTGGCCGAGGGCACGGGGCCGGTCAGCACGATCCGTTCGGTGGTCTCCAGCAGACTGGGGGTCGCGGAGAGCAGTGCCTCGGTGTACGGGTGCGCGGGGGCGCCCGCCACATCCGCCGCGGGCCCCTCCTCGACGATGCGGCCGAGGTAGAGGACGGCGATGCGATCGGCGAGATAGCGCACGGTCTGGATGTCGTGCGAGATGAACACCATGCCGAGGCCCAGGCGTTCACGCAGGTCGACGAGGAGGTTGAGGACCTGGGCGCGGACGGAGACATCGAGGGCGGAGGTCGGTTCGTCGGCGACGATCAGCTCCGGTTCGAGGGCGAGCGCGCGGGCGATGGCGACGCGTTGGCGCTGGCCGCCGGAGAGCTGTCCGGGCAGGGCGGCAAGAGTGTGGCCGGGCAGCCCCACCAGGTCGAGCAGCTGCTCGACGCGTGCCTCGCGCTCCTCGCGCGTACCGCGCCGGTGCACGTCGAGGGGGTCGCGCAGGATCTGGCGGACCGTGAGCCGCGGGTTGAGGGCGGTGGACGGGTCCTGGAAGACGACGCCGACGGCGGAGCCGAATTCGTCGCGGCGCCGGGCGGCGGGCATCTCCCACAGGTCGCTGCCGTGGAAGTGGACCTGGCCCTCGGTGGGCTTCTGCAGTCCGGTCAGCACCCGGGCGAGGGTGGACTTGCCGCAGCCGGACTCGCCGACCAGGCCGACGATCTCCCCGCGCCCCACCTCCAGGGTGGCGTCGGTGAGGGCATGCACCGCGTCGCGGCGGAACACCCCGCCGCTGCGGGCCTTGTGGCGTACGTGGACGCCGTCGAGTCTGATCACAGGGCGCTCCTTTCCAGCAGTACGGCCTGCGCCGGGTGGTGGCAGGCGAAGCCGTGGTCGTTCGTGGTGCCACGCCGCGTGAGACCGGGGGTGGTGGTGCGGCACAGCTCGGTGGCCGCGGCGCAGCGCGAGGCGAAGCGGCAGCCGTCGCCGAAGCCCTGCGGGGCGGGGACGATGCCGCGGATCTGATGCAGCCGGCCGGCGCCCGCTTCCAGGGAGACGACCGAGCCGAGGAGGCCGCGGCTGTAGTGGTGAGTGGGGTCGGTGAGCACGGAGCGGGTAGCGCCGATCTCGGCGAGGCGGCCCGCGTACATCACGGCGACGCGGTGCGAGAGGTCGCCGACGAGCGCGAGGTCGTGCGAGACGAGGACCATGGCGAAGCCGAGTTCGTCGCGGAGCCGGACGAGGAGTTCGACGACCTGGGCCTGGACGGTGACGTCGAGGGCGGTGGTCGGCTCGTCCGCTATGAGCAGGCGCGGGCTGCGGGACAGGGCCATGGCGACCAGGACGCGCTGGCGCTGGCCGCCGGAGAGCTCGTGCGGATAGCTGCGCAGGGTGCGCTCGGGGGCGAGGCCGACCAGTTCGAGGAGTTCGGCCGGGGTCTTCGTGCCGCCGCGCGAGGTGAGCTGCTTCAGCTGGGTGCCGACGAGTACGGACGGGTTGAGGGAGGAGAGCGCGTCCTGGTAGACCATCGCGATCTCGGGACCCATCAGGGCGCGGCGTTCCTTCGGCGGGAGTTTCAGCAGGTTCCGGCCGCGGTACAGGATCTCGCCGCTGACCTCGGCGTTGCGGGCGAGGAGACCCATCACGGCGAGGCTGGTGATGGACTTGCCGCAGCCGGACTCGCCGACCAGGCCGAGGGTCTCGCCCTCGTGGACGGTGAAGTTCAGTCGGTCGACGACGGGGATGGCGCCGTAGCGGTCGGGGAAGCGGATCGCGAGGTCGCGTACGACGAGCAGTTCGGCGGCGTCCTCACGTACCGCGGTGATGGTCGGTTCGGTGGCGTCGACGCGGTTCGCGAGCTTGGTCAGGGCGGCGTCGATGTCCACGGTGGACGCGGCCTCGACGGGGTCGGGGTCCGTGCCCGTGGTGGGGTCGGTGGCGGCGCGGGCGCTCTTCGGCGCGGCGGAGGCGTCGGTGAGCCCCTCGGAGAGGATGTTGAGCGCGAGGACGGTGATCAGCAGCGCAAGGCCGGGGAAGAGGGTGGCCCACCAGCCGCCGGCCAGGAGAATCTGCCGGCCGTAGGCGAGGACGCTGCCCCAGCTGGGGTCGGGGTCCTGCACTCCGGCGCCGATGAAGGAGAGGCTCGCCTCGAAGATGATCGCCTCGGCGACCATGACGGTGGCGAACACCATGACGGGAGCCATGCAGTTGACGGCGACATGACGGAGCACGATGTAGCCGCGGCGGGCGCCGATGACCTTCTCGGCGGCGACGTAGTCCTCGCCGTACTGGGACAGCACATTGGCGCGGACCACACGGGCCAGCGACGGGGTGTAGACGAACGCGACGGTGAAGATGATCACCGGGATGCTGGTGCCGAAGACCGCGACGAGGACGGCGGCCAGTGCGATCGGCGGGAACGACATCACGATGTCGAGGGTGCGCATGACGGACTCGTCGCCGAGCCTGCGGGAGGTCGCGGCGAGCGAACCGAGGACGGCGCCGGCGGCCAGGGCGACGGCAGTCGCACCGAGTCCGATGATCAGTGAGTAGCGGGAGCCGTGCACGACTCGGGCGAAGACGTCGCGGCCGGCCCGGTCGGTGCCGAACCAGTGGGCGCCGCTGGGCGCTTGTACCGGGGTGCCGGTGGTCAGCGGGTCCTGGGTGATCAGCGGGGCGAGGACGGCCCCGAGGATGACGACGAGCAGCACGCCGAGCGCGATGCGGGAGGTGACCGGAAGGGCGCGAAACGCGAGGCCCGGTCGGGAGAGTCTGTTGGCCAGTCGGCCCGTGGCGAACATGTCATACCGTCCTGATGCGCGGATTGACCAGCAGATAGAGCAGGTCGACGATGACGTTGACCACCAGGAACGCGATGGCGATGGTCAGTACGGTGCCCTGGACCAGGGCGACATCGCCGCCGGTGACACCTTCGAGGATGAGCTTGCCCATGCCCGGCAGGTCGAAGATCGCTTCGATGACGACAGCGCCGCTGAGCAGGTAGCCGACCTTGATGCCGAGCACGGTCAGCGGAGTGACGAGCGCGTTGCGCAGCACCGAGCGGATGACCAGGAGCGGTGGCAGTCCGTTGCCGCGAGCGGTGCGGACGTAGTCACGGTCGAGTTCAGCGACCATCGACGTCCGTACGAGACGGGCGAGCGAGGCGGACACCGGGAGTGCGAGCGAGATCGCGGGCAGCGCCATGGTGGTGAGCCAGCCGCTGACCGAGTCGGCGGGATTGGTGTATCCGCCGGTCGGGAAGACCGGCGTGTTCAGTGCGAACTGCTGAATGAGCAGCACCCCGAGCCAGAACGACGGGATGGCGACCCCGGCCATGGACAGCACCCGGAACAGCTGGTCGGGCCAGCGGTCCCGGTACATCGCGCCGGTCACACCGAACAGGACGGCGAGGACGACCGCGAGGATCAGCCCGAGGAACGTCAGTTGCACGGTGAGCGGGAAGGCGGCGGTGATCCGGTCGACGACGGGCCGGCTCGGCGGGACGGTCATCCCGAGGTCGAAGTGGAGCAGCTGTCCGAGGAAGTGGAAGTACCGCACGGGCAGCGGGTCGTCCAACCCGTTGGCCTCGGCGAAGGCCGCACGGGCCTCGGGGGTGGCGCTCTCCCCGAGCGCGTTGAAGGCCGGGTCGACCGGCGAGAACTGCAGCACCACGAAGACGAGCAGCGCGATGCCAAGGATCATCACCGGCATCATCGCGACGCGGCGCAGCGCAAGCCGGAGAAAAACAACCATCGTCGGGTTCCTTGCGGTTGGTCGGCCGGGTCCGGTCCACCTGGCTGGGGTGGACCGGACCGGGTGATCAGGTGCGGTGGTTCGGCACCGGGTGATCTGGCGTGGGGGTTCCGTCGCCGGATGTCCGTCGGACGGATGCGCGGCGACGGATGACGGGCGCGGCGTGTCCCCCGCCGGCCCGGTCGGGAGTCGTGCGCGGTCAGGCGCGGCTGACGTCCAGGAACGACAAGCCCGTGGTGGGCAGCGGCTTGAAGCCGGGCAGCGCCTTCTCGTTCCAGGCGGTGGGCAGCTTCCGGTGCAGGATCGGGTAGAGCGCGGCCTCGTCGGCGACGAGGTCGGTGACCTGGCCCCACAGCTCCTTGCGCTTCGTCTCGTCGGCTGCTTGGGCTGCCTTGTCGAGGAGCTGCTTGACCTGCTTGTACGCGGCGGACTTGCCCCAGCCGTAACGGCTCTCCGGCCAGAAGCCGTAGTAGAACCAGCGCAGCAGCAGGTCGGCGTCGTTGCCGAAGACGGACGGGTCGCCGGGGGCGACGAGGACGTCGAAGGCGCCCTTGTCGACCTTGGCGTACTGGGCGGGCGACTGCGCGATGTCGAGCGTGACCTCGACGCCGGCCGCCTTCCAGCTCTCCTTCAGCAACGGGGCGATGTCCTTGACCCAGCCGGTGTCGGTGGTGAGCACCGTGAAGGACAGGTCCTTGACACCTGCGTCGGCGAGCAGCTTCTTCGCCCTGGCCACATCGTGCGTGTAGACGGTGGCGGCCTCGTGGTAGTCGGGGTGGGTGGCCGGGACATAGCCCGTGGCCGCCGCGGCGTTGCCGACCATCGCGGTGGAGATGATCTTCTCGGTGTCCAGGGCGTAATGCAGCGCCTGGCGCACCCGCTTGTCGGCGAACCGCTTGTCGGCGGTGTTGAACATCAGGAAGAGGAGGCCGAAGGACTGCACCGACTCGGTCTTCGTGGCGCCGGAGAGCCGCTTCACGTCGATGTACGGGACGTCCTCGATGGCCTGGATCCGGCCGGACTCCATGGCGCTGACGCGGGCCGACGGGTCCGACATCAGGCGCCAGATCATCTTCTTGGCCTTGGCCGGGTGCGGGCCGTTGTACTTGTCGTAGGCCTCGAAGACGATCTTGTCCTCACGGGTGGCCGAGACGAACGCGTACGGTCCGGAGCCGACCGGCTTGGCGTCGAACGCCTTGGGGTCGGGCTCGACGATCTTCCTCGGGACAATCCGGGCCACGGCGATACGGGACGGGAAGAGCGCGAAGGCGTACCTGAGCTTGAACTCGACCGTGCTCGCGTCGATGGCCTCGACGGTGTCGATGAACGGCACGAACTGCGCCATCAGTGAGGCGTTCTTCGGGTCCAGGATGCGTTCGAAGCTGAACACCACGTCGTCGGCGGTGACCGGTGATCCGTCGTGGAAGGTGGCGCCCTTGCGGAGCGTGGCCCGGTAGGTCGTGGCGTTGATCTTCTTCGGCATCTCGGTGGCGAGCGCGGGGCGGGCCACGAGCGTTGCCGGGTCGAGATCCACAAGGCCTTCGAAGATGTGCATGTTGGCGGCATACGGAGTCGCGCCCGAGGTGATCATCGGGTCGAAGCCGGTCGACAGGGGGTACGAGAGACCGGCCTCGATGAGGCCGCTGCCGCCGCCCTTGCCCGGCGAACCGTCGGCGGTCGAGGTCGGTCCGCCGCATGCGGAAAGGCTCGCCGTGATGGCTGCTGCCGCACCGACAGCAGTGGTGTAACGCAGGAAGGTGCGGCGCTCGACACCGGCTGATCTCAGCTCGGGCACGGGTCCTCCAGGAACGTCGGGGGTGGGACGGAAGGGCGGGAAGGAACGAGGGCGGAAGCAGGATCACGAAGACCGCAAAGCCCGAAGCATCAGACGTCAGATGTCTGATGCCTTGATAGCGTGGGAACGTAGCTTGACAATGGAGAGGGGTCAAGAGGTGGGGAGTTCACATATGTCCGGTACGAGGCCCGGCCGGCAACTGCTCCGGCAGGAAGTCGTCGAGGGCATCAAGCGCTACATCCTCGAAGAGCGACTCCGCCCCGGGGACCCGCTGCCCACCGAGCCGGCCCTGTGCGAGGCGCTCGGCGCCAGCCGTTCCAGCGTCCGCGAGGCCGTCAAGATCCTCAATGCGCTGGACATCGTCGAGGTCCGCCACGGGCACGGCACATACGTCGGCCGGCTGAGCCTGTCCGCCCTGGTGGAGAGCCTGACCTTCCGCGGGCTGCTCTCCCCCGACGACGACTTCCAGGTGTTGGCCGATCTCGTCGACGTACGCGAGCTCTTCGAACGCGGGATGGCCGACCGGATCGTCTCGCTGCTGACCCCGGAGCAGCTCGACTCGCTGGAAGGCCTGGTGGCCACCATGCGCGCGACCGGGGCACAGGAGGGGAACGACTTCGTGGAAGCCGACCGGGCGTTCCACGCGCTGCTGGTGGCACCGCTCGGCAACCAGCTGATCGGCCAGCTGTCGATGGCCTTCTGGGACGTGTACGCGATCGTCGCGCCGCATCTCGACGGATTCACGCATGCCGACGAGACGACGACGATCGCCGCCCACCAGAACATCGTGGACGCCGCGCGGGCCGGTGACATCGCCGGCTTCATGAAGGCGCTGGGCGAGCACTATGCCCCGGTCAGGCGGCGGATCTCGGAGGCCCGCGCCCGCGACGCGGCAGCCGTGGACTGACCGGGCGCCGACGTCCACCGGGGAACGGAGCCAGGCCCTGCCGCTCGCGGGGCCTGGCCCGGCGGGCCCTTGAGGAGTGCCGCGGTGGTGCCCCACGTCCGTGTGCCGACAGGCAGGGGCACGCTCGACCTGAACGTGCCCGGCGGCTGGACAACGCACCAGGTGACGGTGCCCGCCCTCGGGCCGGACCAGGGAGCCGACGTCAAGGTGCGGGTCACGGTCGCGGCAGGTGCCTCCGGGAGCGCCACGCTGACAGCCACTTACGGCCGGGAAGCGTGCTTCGGGAAGCCGGACGGTGACGGTCACGCCGGTCGGACAGGTGGCGGCGCCCGCGCACGCACTGCCCCGTCCGCGGGCGGCACGTACGCGGGTGCTCCGTCAGCGGCCGCCGGACACCGGCGCCCGCGCCGCACCGGTCAGCTCCGCCATGTCGACGATCCGGTCCGCTGCCTCCGCCACTGCCGGATCGTGGGTCGCGACGACGGTGACGCACCGGTCCCGGCGGGTGCGGTCGACGAGGAGAGCGGCCAGTTCGCCCGCCTGCGAGCGGTCGACGGCCGCGGTCGGTTCGTCGACCAGCAGCAGCTTCGGCGCGAGGAACAGTGCGCGGGCCAGGGCCACGCGCTGGCGTTCGCCGCCGGAGAGCTCCTCCGGGTGGTGGCGCAGGCGGTGGCCGAGACCGACCTCGGTCAGCGCTTCCTCGGCGCGGGCACGGTACGCGCGAGGGCGCCTGCCGCTGATGTACACGGCGGCCAAGAGCTGTTCGACGGCGGGCAGCCCGGAGAGCAGATTGCCGCTCTGGAACATGTAGCCGATCCGTTCGCGGCGGATCGCCGCACGCTCTGCGTCGGTACGGGTCGCCAGATCCTCGCCGTCCAGCAGGACTTGGCCGGCGGTGGGCCGCAGCAGGGCGCCTGCGACGGCAAGCAGGGTGGACTTGCCTGATCCGGACGGGCCGACGAGCGCGGTCGTACGGCCGGGCTCGAAGGTGACGTCGAGGCCGTCGAGCACGGAGGTACGGGCGTCGGCGCGACCGAATTCAACGGTGACACCGGTCAGTTCGAGGCTCATCGGTTGGCTCCCAGCATGATCAGTGGGTCGGCGGAGGTGACCCGGCGCAGGGTCAGGGCGGTGCCCGCGAGGCCGACGGCGGCGACGGTGCACATGGTGACGGCGAGCGTGGTGGCGGGCAGGCTGAACGGCACCTGCTCACCGACCAGCAGCCCGACGGCTGCGGCGAGGACGGCGCCCGCCGCGGTGCCGAGGACGACGACCAGCGCGGCCTGGAGCACGGTGTGGGCGAGCAGCCGCCTGCGGGAGGCGCCGAGGGCGCGGAGCAGGGCCAGTTCGGGCCGGCGCTGCACGGTCCACACCGCGAAGAACGCGCCGACGACCAGCGGGGCGATCAGGTAGAGGAAGACCTGGATCGAGTTCATCGTGACGCGTTCGCCGGTGTAGCCGGGGGCCGCCTCGTACGCCTTCTCCTTGGTGAGTGTCGTGGTGGAGAGCCGCTCGTCGAGGGCGGCGAACGAGGCGCCGCCGGCATCACGTACGGCCAGGGCGCTGAACTGGTCGGGGATCGTGGCGGTGGCGGAGGCCGGGGCGCCCGGGGTGCTGAAGCGGATGCGCTGCCAGGTGGCCAACGGGACGTAGGCGGCGGGAACATGCCCGTAACTGGAACGGTCGGTGAGGCCGGTGACGTGCAGCCGGATGCCGAGCCGGTCGATGACGAGGGTGTCCCCGACCCGTACCCCCTCGTCGGCGAGCTCGGCGGAGATCACGATGCTGTCGGCGGCGGTGCGGTCGAGGCCCTTGCCCGCGGTCACGGACGGGGCGAGGAAGGAGCCGGGTTCGACACCGAAGGCGGCGAGGTCGACCTCGGCGCCGCGGTCCGTCGTACCGCGGGTGATGGAGACGCCCAGCGGGGTCGTGTCGGCGTCGGCCTCTTGGTGCCAGGCGGCGGCCGCCCGGTCGTCGAGGAGGCTACGGGCGAATTGGTCGGACCGGGCGTCGGAGGAGAACACCAGGTGCGAGGCCGGGAGGCGGCGCAGGGCCGAGACGGTGTCGTCGCCGAGGCCGGTGGTGAAGCCGGAGACGATGCCGACGAGCGCGGCGACAAGCACCACGACGGACCCCATGAGCAGAAAGCGGCCACGGGCTGCGCGCAGCTCCAGCAGTGCGAGGAACACAGCGGTTCCCTTCGAGGATCGATGTTAGGGACGGTGCGTCGCCAAGATAGATGATGGCGACGCACCGTCCCTAAGCGGGTCCCGCGAAGACCGGCCGGCCTTCTAGACTGGGTCGGTGCCCAAGATCAGCGCCGCCACGGTCGCCGAGCACCACGCCCAGCAGCGGCTGGCCCTGGTGCGGGCGGCACGTGCACTGCTGGAGGGCGGCGACGCGGAAGCAGTGACCTTCACGGCGGTCGCCAAGGCCACGGGCCTCGCCCGCAACAGCGTCTACAAGTACTTCCCCGGCCGCCCCGAGCTGCTCGCCGCGGTCGTCGAGGACGCGATGCCGCGCTGGACGTCCGCCATTAGGGCGGGCATGTCGGCGGCCGCCACGCCGGAGCAGAAGATCGCCTCGTATGTGACGTCGCAACTGGAGCTGGTACGCAGCGGCGAGCACCGGATCGCCCAGGCGCTGGCCGGGGTCCGGGACGCGGCCGTGGTGAGGGAGAGCGCGGCGCAGGCGCACCGGGAGCTGCTCACTCCGCTGACAGGTGCGCTGGCGGAGCTGGGGGATGACGATCCGCGGCGTACGGCGTTGCTGCTCCAGGGGATCGTCAATGCCGCCACGACGGCGATCGAGTCGGGGGACGACGCGGCGGCGGTGACGGGGCGGGCCGCGCGGATGGCGGTTGCCGCCGTGATGGGGGGCGCCGTCTCGGCGTGAGGGGTGCCCGGCGACGGGAATGCGCGGCCTTCGGCTCGGTCCGCCTTCCATGCGGCCTTCGGCTCGGCTCCACCCTCCATCGCCGGTCGGGCTCGACTGCGCCCTGCCGGGCGCGATGTGCCTGGCAGGCTTCATTTCGCCCGCCGGGTGCATACGCCCGGAGTGCTCGATTCTGCCCGCCGGACGCGAGGGGCCCGGCGAGCTCGGCTCCGGTCAGCGTTCGAGGCGCGTACGGATGCCGTCGCAGCGTGTGCGCATCGCCCGCACCTGGCGAGCCGACGAACGTGCCGAAGCCGCGGCGGATCTCCACGACGTCGATGGCCTGGAGCGCCTTCAGGGCCTCGCGCACGGAGACACGTCCGACCCCGAACATCTCCATCAGTTCGGCCTCGGTGGGCAGCGCGTCGCCGGGGCCGAGCCTGCGTTCCAGGGTCAGCTCCTTGGCCTGGCGTTCCATGTCCTGAGCCAGGGTGGGCCGCGCCACAACCTCCTCCTGAGGTGCCGTTGCCCCTTGACCGGTCGCAGGAGCCGTCTAAGGTGAGGTCAGACGTAAGACATCTTACGTCTCATGTCTCGACCTGCGCGGCCGCCACCGGCCGCGATCGGTGTACCGACAAGCTGGAGCCTTCACCATGTCTCTGACCGCACCGCTGCACGGCGTCGTCCCGCCCGTCTGCACCCCGCTCGAATCCCATGGGGAGGTCGACACCGCCTCTCTGGCCGAGCTGGTCGAGCACCTCATCGGCGGGGGCGTGCACGGACTCTTCGCGCTTGGTTCGACCAGCGAGGTCGCCTACCTCACCGACGAGCAGCGCGCCACGACGCTGGAGACCGTCGTCCGTGTCACCGACGGCCGCGTCCCGGTACTGGCGGGTGTCATCGACACCACCACCGCGCGCGTCGCCGAGCACGCCAGGACCGCCGCCGGCCTCGGCGCGGACGCACTGGTCGCGACCGCGCCGTTCTACACCCGCACCCACGGCAAGGAGATCGCCCAGCACTTCCGCCGGCTGCGGACGGCCGTCGATCTGCCGCTGTTCGCCTACGACATCCCGGTCGCCGTCCACAGCAAGCTTTCCTCCGCGCTGGTACGCGAGCTCGCCGAGGACGGGACGCTGGCCGGCCTCAAGGACAGCAGCGGCGACGAGGGCGGGCTGCGCCGGCTGATCGTGGAGCTCGGCGGGCGCGAGGGCCGCAGGGAGGGACCGGCTCCGGAGTTCAGCATCCTCACCGGTTCCGAACTCACCGTGGACGCGGCGCTGCTGGCCGGCGTCGACGGTGTGGTGCCGGGCATCGGCAATGTCGACCCGGCCGGGTACGTCCGGCTGTACGACGCCGCGCGGGCCGGAGACTGGGCGCTCGCCGCGAGGGAGCAGGAGCGGCTCGTCGCACTGTTCGCCATGGTCGATGCCGGCCCGGAGGCGGACATGGGCCGCAGCTCGTCGGCGCTCGGGGCGTTCAAGGCCGCGCTGCAGCTGCTCGGGGTCATCGCGTGCGGCAACACCGCGTTCCCGCAGATCCCGCTGAGCGACGAGTCGGTCGCCCTGGTGGCGCAGCGGCTGCACGCCGCCGGCCTGCCCACGGTCCGATGAGCCAGAGTCCGCCGTCCTCGGCCACCGGCGCCCCGGTGATCGGACTCGATCTCGGAGGTACGAAGATCGCCGCCGCGCTCTTCGGCACGGACGGCACCGTCCTGGCGCGGCACACCCGGCCCACCCCGGCCCGGGACGGCGCCGCGGCCGTGCTCGACGCGCTCGCGGCGGCGGCCGCCGAGGTCGACCCGGCGCGGCTCGCCACCGCGCTCGGCATCGCCGCCGCCGGAGTCGTCGATCCCCGTACCGGCAGGGTCACCAGCGCCACCGACTCGCTCCGCGGCTGGGCGGGAACCGCGCTCGGTGCCAGGCTCGCGGACCGTACGGGACTGCCGGTGGCCTGCGACAACGACGTACGCGCCACCGCTGGGCCGGAGCTCGCCGCGCTGGTCGCGGAGGGTTCGGCCCATGCGTCGCTGCTGTTCGCCGCGATCGGTACCGGTGTGGGCGGCGCGGTCGCCGTCGACGGGCGGATGCTGCACGGCGCCTCCGGTATCGCCGGACATCTCGGCCATCTGCCGAGCCCTGAGGCCGCGGGGCTGCCCTGCACCTGCGGCGCCACCGGCCACCTGGAGGTCATCGCCTCCGGCCCCGGCATCGCCGCCCACTACGAACGGCTCACCGGCACCCCGGTGGACCGGCTCGAGACCGTGGCCGAGCGGGCCGCGCGGGGCGATGCGGACGCCGTCCACGCCATCACCACCGGAGCGGCCGCCACCGGCCAGGTGCTCGGCGGGCTCGCCAATGCCCTCGACCCCGACCGGGTCGTCATCGGCGGCGGCGTCCCCCGGATCGGCTCGCTGTACGGCGATGCGCTCGCCGCGGCGTTCGCCGCCGAGCTGATGCCACCGCTACGGGGACTCGTACCCGTCGCACCACTGTTCGGCCACGACGCCGCGGTGCTCGGCGCCGCAGCCCTGACCACCACTCTCCCTCTCCACCAGCCAGGAGCTCTCCGATGACCGCGCAGGAACTGGCCGCCTCTCTCCAGGGCAAGCTGATCGTGTCCTGTCAAGCGCCTCCCGGTGACCCGATGCGGGAGACCGGCACCCTGGTCCGGCTCGCGCAGTCCGCCGCCGCCGGTGGCGCCGCAGCGATCCGGGCCAATGCGCCGGAGGTCGTCGCCGCGATCGCCACAGCCGTAGAACTGCCGGTCATCGGGCTCTGGAAGGACGGCGACATCGGCGTCTACATCACCCCGACCGTCCGGCACGCCCTGGCGGTCGCCGAGGCGGGCGCCGCCGTCGTCGCCGCCGACGCCACCGACCGGCCGCGCCCCGACGGCTCGGCCTTCGCCGAGCTGGTCACCGCGGTCCACGAGGCCGGTGCGCTGGTCATGGCCGATGTGTCGACACTCGCCGAGGGCGTCGCGGCGGCCGCGCAGGGCGCGGACTTCGTCTCGACGACGTTGTCGGGCTATGTGCCCGGGACGCCGAAGCAGACCGGTCCCGATCTCGACCTGGTGGCGGCGCTGTCCGCCGCGATCGACGTCCCGGTGGTCGCCGAAGGCCGTATCAACACCCCCCAAGAGGCCGCCGAGGCCCTGGACCGCGGCGCCCACAGCATCGTCGTCGGCACCGCCATCACCGCTCCCACCGCCCTGACCACGCGCTTCGTGGCGGGCATAGCCCGTCCCTGAACCAGCCCCCACCACGCGGGCGGTCACTCGAGGGCGAGTGCCGTGCCGCATCCTGGAGACACCGTGCAGACCACCACACCCCCCACGCTCCCCTGGTACCGCGAGGTGAGCCCCGCCCAGTGGAAGTCGTTCTTCGCCGCCTGGATCGGTTATGTCCTCGACGGCTTCGACTTCGTGCTGATCACTCTCGTCCTCACCGAGATCAGTGACGACTTCGGTCTGAGCACGGTGCAGGCGGCCAGTCTGATCTCCGGTGCGTTCATCACCCGCTGGCTGGGCGGTGCGGTGCTCGGCGCCGTCGGAGACCGCTTCGGGCGCAAGCTCTCCATGATCCTGTCGATCCTGCTGTACTCGCTCGGCACCTTCGCCTGCGGGTTCGCCTGGAACTACCACAGCCTGTTCGCCGCCCGGCTCGCCATCGGCATGGGCATGGCCGGTGAGTACAGCGCCAGTTCCACCTACGTGATGGAGAGCTGGCCGGCGAAGCTGCGCAGCCGGGCCAGCGGATTCCTGATCTCCGGCTTCTCGGTCGGCTCGGTGCTCGCCGCACAGGTCTACACCTGGGTCGTGCCGTCGCTCGGCTGGCGCTGGATGTTCTACCTGGGCCTGATCCCGATCGCGATCGCCCTGTGGATGCGGCGAGCGCTCCCGGAGGCCGAGGAGTGGACGGAGTCCGTCGCGGAGAAGGGCGCCAAGCCCAATCCTTTCCGGCCGCTGTTCGTCACCCGCGCCCAGGCCACCGTCAACACGATGCTCGTCGTCCTCGCCACCGTCTCTCTCTTCATGATCTTCACCCCGGCCGGTACGGGGATGGTGCCGGTGCTGTCGGTGGTCGCCGGCCTGACGCTCGCCGCGTTCGCCGTGCAGTTGGGCGGGAAGCGCAGCTGGTTGCTGTACCTGTCGATGATCGTGACGCTGTTCTTCGCGTTCCTGTACACGTGGCCGATCCAGGCACTGCTGCCCACGTATCTGAAGACGGAGCTGGGCTACACCCCCGACCAGGTCACCGATGTCCTCTACTTCGCGGGCTTCGGCACGATGGTCGGCTGCTGGACGGCGGGCTTCCTGGGCGACCGGATCGGCGCGAAGAAGGCGTACGCCCTGACGCTGCTGGCATCGCTCGCGTTCGTCTATCCGGTCTTCGCCGTGCACAACAATCTGCTGCTGCTCGGCGTCCTGCTCTTCCTGCTGCAGGCGACGAGTTTCGGCATCTCGGGGCTGCTGCCGCGCTACATCGGCGGCCACTTCCCGACGCGGAGCCGGGGCGCGGCGCTCGGCTTCACGTACAACGTGGGAGCGCTGGGCGGCGCCGTCGCACCGGTGCTCGGGGCGCATCTCGCCTCCGGCATGGACCTGGGCCGGGCGCTGGCCGTGCTGACGTTCGCGGGCACGGTGATCGTGGTGCTGCTGGTCGGGTTCGACGTACCGGCACGGCTGAACCGGCTCACGGACCCGGACGCGGAGTGGGACCATCTGGCAGCGATGTTTTCTTGAGGCTCACACGCGCAACGGCCGGATGCCCCGCGGTAGGTGGTCACAGCCGTTCGCTGATGGCCGCACCGAGGACGGTCGCTTCGTAACGCACCGCGAGCTTGATGCCTCTCGCGAGCTTGATGCCTCTATGGATGTCAAGCTGCGAGTGAGTGCATCGCGGGGCTCGCACTGGGGCTGGTGAGCAGTCGAAGGATCTCTCGGGCGACGTAGCGCTTGAGACAGCGCAGGGCTTCGTACCTGGTGCCCACCGCCCGGTGCCTCTTGAGGCGGTTGATGCTTCCCGGGGCGCTCGATGTCCGCCTCGACAGTCGCGCCACCCAGCAAAAGCTGCACACGACGTTGCGCGGCGCCCGCCAGTTCCTCGCCCTGGGTGCTTGAGTACCGCCTCGAAGCAACGCGAGCGACCAGGTGTGCAGGGCCTTGTCGAGCCGGGTCCGGCGGATCCCGGGGGTGCAGTCCTGGAGCAGGGGCCGCACCCCTGCAAGATCGCAACCAGACTCCTCTTCGCCATCCGAAGTCAGACGTCCGGCCACCGATCGAGACGACGTCTCGGTACGACATCACCGTTGACATCGCAGGTAATTGATGTGATGTAGATCACATTTCGGGGATGGATGTCACACTCCGGGTGCCGTGATCGCTCTCATTTCGGAATGCACCCGCGACGGAAGGCCCTACGATGTACGACCCCTCGCCGGACTCCCAGGCCGCCTCGCGCGAAGGCAGCCCGCAGGAGGCGGCGTCGGATCCGGTAGCGAACACCGCGACACAGGTGTTCCACGACCACCGTGAACTGCTGTTCTCGATCGTCTACAACATGCTCGGCAGCGTCGCTGACACCGAGGACGTGTTGCAGGAGACATGGCTGTCGTGGACGGCCAGAAACCAGGCGTCGAGCGCGGAGCCGATCGGCAACCCGCGCGCCTACCTGGTGCGGATCGTGGTGAACCGGGCCCTCGCCCATCAGGCCACCATCAGTCGTCGCCGTGAAACCTACGTCGGGCCATGGCTGCCCGAACCGCTTGTCAGCCCCCTCACCGACACGTACGTCCCCGACAATGCCGCTGACGCGGCGGTGCGCGCCGAGTCGGTGTCGATGGCGCTGCTGGTGATCCTGGAAACCCTCACTCCCCTGGAACGCGGGGTGTTCGTCCTGCACGAGGTGTTCGGCTACGCCCACACCGAGATCGCAGAAATCCTCGGACGCAGCCCGTCGGCGATTCGCCAGCTCGCCCATCGCGCCCGCGAGCACGTCCATGCCCGACGCCCCCGCTACGAGCCCGACCCGCACGTCCGGCAGCAGGTGACCGAACGGTTCCTGGCCGCCGCGCTCGGCGGCGACCTGGACGCCCTCCTGCAGACCCTGGCGCCGGACGTGACCCTGTGGGGTGACGCCGGAGGCAAGGGCAGGGCACCGGCGGGCCAGCGGCCGCTCCACGGCCGGGACAAGGTCGCGCACCTGCTCGCCGCAGCCGCCCCCCGCTCCGGCAAGGGCCTCGACATCGCCTACCGCAGCGTCAACGGGGACCCGTCAGCGCTGCTGTTCGCCGGCGACACCCTCTACGCCGTCCTCGTCCTCGACCTCACTCCGGACGGCAACCAGGTGTGCGGGATCTACGTCGTCGCCAATCCCGACAAGCTCTCTCACGTCGACTGAACACCGAGGAATCCACATGATGCGCAAAATGGCGGCCCTGCCCAGTGGCAGGGTGGCGAAATGGGTCATCCTCGCCCTCTGGGTGGCCCTGCTGGTCCCGGCCCTGATGCTGGCCGGCAAGCTCGGCGACGTCGAGGAGAACGACAATTCGGCCTGGCTGCCCAGTAACGCGGAGTCGACCAAGGTCGTCGACCGAGCCGAGAAGTTCCAGCCTGCCGATACCCTGCCCGCGATTGTGGTCTACGACCGGCCCGAGGGCATCACCGATGCCGACATGGCCAAGGCCCGAGCCGACGCCGAAGCCTTCAAGAGCATCGAAAACGTCGTGGGGCGGCCACAGGGCCCGGTGAAGGCCCAGGACGGCAAGGCCATCCAGACCGTGGTCCAGGTTCACAAGGACAAGTCGGGCTGGGAAGGGATCGGCAAGGTCGTCGACGCGATGGCCAAGGTCGGCGAAGAGAACACGGGCGGTCTCGGGTTCCACGTCACCGGACCGGCCGGTTACGCATCCGACTCGATCAAGGCCTTCAGTGGAGGAGGCGGCCTGACAACGATCACCGCGTTGGTGGTGGTCGTGATCCTGCTGCTCACCTACCGCAGCCCGTTGCTGCCATTGCTGCCGCTGCTGACCGTGGGCGTCGCCCTGGTCACGTCGGAAGCGGTGATCTACCTGCTGGCGAAAAACGCCGGACTCACCGTCAACAAGCAGACCAGCTTCATCCTGACCGTGCTGGTGTTCGGCGCCGCCACCGACTACGCACTCCTGCTCATCTCGCGATACCGGGAGGAGTTGGGGCGGCACGAGGACCGGCACGAGGCGATGGCGGAGGCCCTGCACCGCTCCAGTCCCGCGATCATCGCCAGCGCCGCGACCGTCGCGGTCAGCCTGATGCTGCTGATGCTGGCCACCCTCAACTCCACCAAGGGGCTCGGGCCGGCCTGTGCCGTGGGCATCCTCGTCGGGCTGCTCGCCATGGTCACCCTGATGCCGGCCCTGCTGGTCATCTGCGGCCGCTGGATCTTCTGGCCGGTCAAGCCGTCGTACGGATCGGTCGTGGCGACCGACGAGGGCCTCTGGACCCGGGTCGGCACCGCCGTCTCCGGCCGACCGCGGATCGTGTGGATCGGCACCGCGCTCGTCCTCGGCGTCATGGCGATCGGGGTGTTCGGGCTCAAGGCCGACGGGCTCTCCGCCCAGGACCAGTTCACCAACACGCCGCAGATGGCCGTCGGCGAGGAGATCCAGTCCAGGCACTTCCCGGCCGGGTCGGGCGACCCCATCTACGTCGTGGCCAAGGCCGCCTCGGCGGAGCAGGTGAAGACCGCGCTGTCCGGCGTTCCAGGAGTCGCTGACGTCTCGGCGCCGATGGTCAAGGATGGTGAGGCCATCCTGCTCGGGGAGCTCAAGGACGATCCCAGCAGCACGGCCGCGATGCGCACCGTCGAGCGGGTCAGAACCGCGGTCCACAGGATCGAGGGTGCGGATGCTCAAGTCGGCGGCAACACGGCGATCGCTCTCGACGCGCAAGAAGCGGCCGCCCGTGACTCCAAGGTGATCATCCCCATCGTGCTGGTCGTGGTGTTCCTGATCCTCACGCTGCTGCTGCGGGCGATCGTCGCCCCGCTGCTCCTCATGGCGACGGTGGTGCTGTCGTTCGGAGCGGCCCTCGGCGTGAGCAGTCTGATGTTCAACCACGTGTTCCACTTCGCCGGGGCGGAAGCCTCTTTCCCGCTTCTGACGTTCGTGTTCCTGGTCGCCCTGGGCATCGACTACAACATCTTCCTGGTCACCCGGGTGCGCGAAGTGACACTGCTGCACGGCACCCGGCGCGGCGCGCTGATGGGTCTGTCCACCACCGGGGGTGTGATCACCTCAGCGGGTCTGGTGCTGGCCGGTACCTTCGCGGCGATGGCCTCGCTGCCGCTGGTGTTCGCGGCCGAGCTCGGGTTCGCGGTGGCATTCGGCGTGCTGCTGGACACCATGATCGTCCGCTCGGTGCTGGTCACCGCGCTGACCCTGGACGTGGGTCGATGGATGTGGTGGCCCAGCAAACTGTTCAGGCATCACGACGCCCCCCAGTCGCCGGTGGACGAGCCCAGCCTCGAACCCGCTCTCAGGGGCATGTGACAACCTTTCACCGCGGGTCTTCCGGCGCCGGCCGGGGGGCCCGGTAACGGCCTCCCCCGCGGTAGGGAGTGGATCAGCGAGCGGCGTCGTGGGGCTTCGATGGCAAGGCGGAGGACGGAGTCGACGCGGAGCGTCGGTGACCTGGTCGAGCCCCCTGGTCGTCACCGAAAATCTGGGCCACCCGCCCCGACGCCCCCGCGGCCGGGCATGGGGATGACCGATTCGTACAAGACCCGTGGCGCGTGTCCGTTCTACGTTCGGACCATGACTCCACGACTCGACGCGATCGGCATCACGACCACGGATCTGGCCGCATCGCTCGCCTTCTACCGCCGGCTCGGGCTCGACATCCCGGCCGGGGCGGATTCCGCACCCCATGTCGAAGTGACCCTGCCGGGCGGGCAGCGCCTCATGTGGGACCCCGAGGACGTCGTCCGCTCCTACGACCCCGAGTGGTCCGGTACGCGGGGCGGCGACCGGGTCGGGCTCGCGTTCCGCTGCGACGGTCCGGCGGAGGTGGACGCGGTGTACGACGATCTGACCGGCGCCGGGTACCGGGGCCATCTGAAGCCGTGGGACGCCGTGTGGGGGCAGCGTTACGCGGTGGTCCTCGACCCGGACGGCTGCGCGGTGTCGCTGTTCGCCAACGCCTCGCAGTAGGTGGTCAGGGTCGTACCTGCCAGTTCGCGCATCTCCCGCGCGAGATGCGCCTGGTCGGTACAGCCCGCCGCGAGCGCCGCCTCGGCGTACGGCGTTCCGGACCGTACGAGAGCGAGCGCGCGCTGCAGTCGCAGGATCCGGGCCAGGGTCTTGGGCCCGTAGCCGAAGGCCGCCAGGGAACGGCGGTGCAGTTGGCGGGCGCCGAGACCGGCCGCGTGCGCGGTGTCGGCGACGGACCGGCCCCGCGCCAGCTGCACGGCGACGTACCGCATCAGCGGGTCCGCCGGCCCGGTCTCGGCCGCCCGCCGCAGTGCCACGGACTCCAGGGCTGCGGCGGGGTCGGCGGCATCGGCGATGCGCTCGGCGAGTACCCGCACCTGGGCGGCCGGCCACAGGTCGGCGAGCTCGACCCGCTGGTCACGCAGTTCGTCCGCCGGTACGCCGAGGAGCGCCGGGGCGGTGCCAGGGGCGAACCGGATGCCGGTGAACCGCCCGCCGGTCGCCCCGGCGGGCTCGTACGCATGGGTGTCGGGCCCGGCGACGAGCAGTCGGCCGTCGATCCAGAGCAGGTCCATGCAGCCGTCGGGCAGTACCGGCCGGACAGGCCCCTCGGGGACCTGCCGGGTCCAGACGACCGCCCCGCCGAACCGGGACTGCCGTTCCTCGTACGTGTCGCCCATGGCTCCACGCTAGGGCGTGCCAGGCGTCGCCTGACAGGCGGGACTCTCGAAACACGCCCTTACGGCCTCCCCGCTACGAACGGGACTCCCGGGACCTCTTCGTCTCCTGCTCCGCATCCTTGGCCGGGTCCTTGGCGATGTCCTTCTCGCCCCTCGGCTGCAGCAGCCGGGACTTCACATCGTCCGGCGGCAGGAACCGCGACCACCGCTCCGGGAACTCGGACGGCATATAGGGACCGTCACCGTCCTCGTCGCACTCCGCCTTCGTCCGCGCCACCAGCTCCGCGGCCTGGGCAGCCCGCGCCCGGTCGTTGGCCGCACGTGCCGCGGCCGTCGCCACCGACGGCCACACCCGGTCGATGGCGGCGTTGACCGCCGCCCCCACCAGTACCGCGAACGCGGAGATGCCGATCCACAGCAGCACGGCGATGGGGGCGGCCAGCGACCCGTAGATCGTCGGCCCCTCGACCGTACTGGTCAGATAGATCCGCAGCAGGAAGCTGCCGACCACCCACATGGCGAGCGCCACCAGCGCGCCCGGCACGTCCTCCATCCACGGCGACCGGACCGGCACGGACACGTGGTAGAGCGTCGTCAGGAACGCGATCGTCAGCAGGATCACCAGCGGCCAGTACAGGACGCTGATGACCTCAGTGCCCCACGGGACGAACTCCACGACCCGGTCGGGGCCGACCACCAGCAGCGGCAGTACGACAGCGCCGAGCAACAGCGCGACGATGTACAGCAGGAAGGAGAGCAGCCGCGTCTTGACGATGCCGCGCTGGCCGTCGAGGCCGTACATCACGGTGATCGTGTCGATGAAGACGTTCACGGCGCGGGACCCGGACCAGAGCGCGATCGCGAATCCGATCGAGATGACATCGGGCCGGGCACCGGTCGTGACGTCCGCCAGGAGCGGTTTCGCGAAGTCGTTGACACCCCGCTCGGACAGCACCGTCTGCGCCGCGCTGAGGATATTGCGCTCGATGGAGGCGACCGTGGTGGTACTGGTCCACTCGTCGACGTACCCCAGCAGTCCGATCAGGCCGAGCAGCAGGGGCGGCAGGGACAGCAGGGTGAAGAACGCCGCCTCGGCCGCGAGTCCCAGAATGCGGTACTCCATGCACGAGTTGACGGTGTCCTTGAGCAACTGCCAGACCATCTGCCGCTTGGATACGTTGCGGTAGAGGACTCGGGCCCGGTGGAGCCGACCCGGTGGCCGCTCGGGTGTTTCATTTGCTGCCTGCACATCCTTACCGTATCCGCATGGCAGCCACCACCCACACCGTGTCCAATCAGGTCCCGCCGCTGGTCGGCTACGACGTCTTCGCGGCCGACCGCGCGCTCACCGAGGCCGTGGAGCGGCATCTCGCGCCCGAACGGCTGGCGGGGGTGCGCGAGGAACTGCACGACCTGGGCCGGGCCGCGGGGTCCGCGCAGGTCCAGGAGTGGGGCACGCAGGCGAACGAGAACCCGCCGAAGCTCCGCACCCATGACCGGTACGGGCATCGCATCGACGAAGTGGAGTTCCATCCGTCCTGGCACCGGCTGCTCGGGCACGCGGTCGGCGCCGGGCTGACCGATGCCTGGGGGCGGCCCGGCGGGCATGTGCGGCGTGCGGCCGGGTTCCTGGTGTGGACACAGGCCGAGGGCGGGCACGGCTGCCCGCTGTCGATGACGCACGCGGCGGTGCCCGCGCTGCGGACCGATCCGGAGCTGGCCGCCGAGTGGGAGCCGCGCCTGACGTCGCCGGTGTACGAGCGGGGGCTCCGGCCCGCCGCGCAGAAGGCCGGTGTGCTCTTCGGGATGGGCATGACGGAGAAGCAGGGCGGCACCGATGTGCGGTCCAACACGACACGGGCCGAGCCGCTGTCCGCCGACGGCGAGTATCTGCTCACCGGGCACAAGTGGTTCTGCTCGGCGCCGATGTCCGACGGCTTCCTGGTACTGGCGCAGGCACCCGGCGGGCTGACGTGCTTCCTGCTGCCCCGGGTGCTGCCCGACGGCACCCGCAACGTGTTCGCGATCCAGCGCCTCAAGGACAAGTTGGGCAACCGGTCCAACGCGTCGGGCGAGGTCGAGTTCGACGGGACGTGGGCACGCCGGGTCGGCGAGGAGGGACGCGGGGTCCGCACCATCATCGAGATGGTGGCGGCGACCCGGCTGGACTGTGTGACCGGTTCGGCGGCGCTGATGCGGCAGGCGGTCGCCCAGGCGGTCCACCACTGCACGTACCGCAGCGCGTTCGGCGGGGTGCTGATCGAGAAGCCGCTGATGCGGAACGTATTGGCCGATCTGGCGCTGGAGTCCGAGGCGGCGACGGTGCTGGCACTGCGGCTGGCCGCCGCGTACGACGCCGGTTCGGAGGCGGAGGCCGCGTTCCTGCGGATCGCGGTGCCCACGGCGAAGTACTGGGTGACGAAGCGGTGCACCCCCATGGTGGGCGAGGCGCTGGAGTGCCTGGGCGGGAACGGTTACGTCGAGGAGTCCGGGATGCCGCGGCTGCTGCGCGAGGCGCCGCTCAACTCGATCTGGGAGGGCTCCGGGAACGTACAGGCCCTGGACGTCCTGCGGGCGCTGCAGCGCGAACCGCAGGCGCTGAACGCGTTCCTCCAGGAGGTCGGCAGGGCGCGCGGTGCCGATCACCGGCTGGACGGGGCGATCAAGGACATGCTGACCGAACTCGCCGATCTGAACGGGATCGAGGCGCGGGCCCGCCGGCTCGTCGAACGGATGGCGCTGGTACTGCAGGGTTCGCTGCTGGTCCGCTGGGCGCCGCCGGAGGTCGCCGACGCGTTCTGCGCGTCGCGGCTGGGCGGGGACTGGGGCGCGGCGTTCGGGACGCTGCCGCACAGCCTGGACCTGGCGTCGATCGTGGAGCGCGCACGGCCCGTCGCGCACTGATCCGCCCGGAAAAGCGACAGAGGGTGGTGCTGCGCCGACACGGCACCACCCTCCATGCTGTGCACACCGAGCAACAGGGCACAGGCTCCGCCGTGCGGTGTTACGCCACTCTCGTACGCACCTGTGGGTCCCCGCCAGAGTTGCAAAGGGTTGCAACCATTGCCTGGAGTGCCCACGATCGGGAACCCCACAACGGCAGGATGGGGCCCGTGGGCCGCCGACACGGCCCTCGAATCTGGGGGGATTTCGACAGTGGAGACACATGCTGCCGAGGTGACACGGCTGGCGGCCATGGACTCGGAGCGGGCCACGCGCCTGCTCCACAAGGCCCGGGAGGCGAAGCAGGCCGGCGACCGGATGCCGGTCGCGCCGCGGGCCGAGATCGGTGCCTCGTGGGAGCGGGTGCTGCGCAGTGGCATCGATCCGGAGCAGTCCACGGAGAGCGTGCTGCTGGAGCTGGACGAGATCGAGCACCGGCGCCGGAGTTCGGCGCTGGGTGAGGTGATGCCGCTGCTCAGCGAAGGGCTGGTCTCCATCGCCGACGCCGCACAACAGATCGTGGTCGTCACCGATGCCGAGGGCCGGGTGCTGTGGCGGCAGGGCAATCCGGGGGTGCTGCGCCGGGCCGACGGCATCTGTCTGAAGGAGGGCGCCGCCTGGTCCGAGGCCGTCACGGGCACGAACGCGATCGGTACGGCGCTCGCCGAGCGCGCCCCCGTGCAGGTCCACTCGTCCGAACACTTCGTCCGCAGCCTGCACCCCTGGACGTGTGCGGCGGCCCCGGTCCGTGACCCGCGGGACGGCCGGATGATGGGCATCGTCGACATCAGCGGGTCCACGTCCACCTTCCATCCGACGACGCTCGCCCTGGTCCGTTCGGTGGCCCGGCTCGCCGAGAGCGAGATCCGGACCCGGCACCTGATCGCGATCGACCGGCTGCGGTCGGTGGCCGTGCCGCTGCTCGCCCGGCTGGGCGGCCGGGCGATGGCGGTGGACACGCACGGCTGGCTGGCGGCGGTCACCGGGATGCCGCCGGTGGCCCGGCTGCCGCTGCCGAAGTCGCTGCAGCCGGGCCGGGTGTGGCTGCCGTCGCTCGGTATGTGCCGGGTGGAGCCACTGCCCGGCGGCTGGCTCGTGCAGGTGGCGGACGGCCCGTCGGACGGTCCGCCGCGCCGGGTGGTCCTCGACCTGAGCCGGCCGCGCGGACTCGTGGTCAATGTGGTGGGCCCGGTCGGCACCTGGACCCAGCGGCTCTCGCCGCGCCATGCCGAGCTGCTGTACGTGCTGGCGCTGCACCGCGAGGGGCGGACGGCGTCCGAGCTGGCGGAGGACATCTTCGGCGACGCGACCCGGACCGTGACGGTCCGGGCCGAGATCTCGCGGATGCGGCGCCACCTGGCCGAGGTGCTGGCACACCGCCCGTACCGTTTCGGCGAGGGCGTCGAGGTCGAGGTGATCCACCCGGAGCATCCGGGCGATCTGCTGCCGCACTCGACGGCTCCGATGGTGGTCAGGGCCCGGACGACGGGGTGACCGGAGAACCGGAGTCCTCCAGTCCGTACCGCGGGACAGGCTTTGGCCAGAGCTGCACGGCATGATTCCCTGACAGCCATGAGCAACACGGAACGCACAGCCGCCGAGGTGACCATCTGGTCCCTGGAACAGACCTCTCCCGACGACCTGCGGCCCGCCGCAGCCCCCGAGGGCGACATCCGGATCGTACGGTCGGCGGTGCCGCTGCCCGAGTTCAGCCGGTTCCTGTACACGGCGGTCGGGGGCGACATCCAGTGGACCGACCGGCTCTCGATGACGTACGCGCAGTGGCAGGAGGCGCTGGACCGGCCCGGTGCGGAGACCTGGGTGGCGTACGAGAACGGGACCCCGGCCGGGTACATCGAACTGGACCCGCAGGACGAGGGCGTCGTCGAGATCATGTACTTCGGACTGATCCCGGCGTTCCGCGGCCGCCGGATCGGGGGCCATCTGCTCGCCTACGGGGCAGCGCGCGCCTGGGACCTGGCGGAGCGCTGGCCGGAGCGGACGCCGACGAAGCGGGTGTGGCTGCACACCTGCTCCAAGGACGGCCCGCACGCGATGGACAACTACCTGCGGCGCGGGTTCCGGCTCTTCGACACGAAGGTGGAGCTGGAGCCGGAGGTGGCCACGCCGGGGCCGTGGCCGGGGGCGCAGCGCTAGGGCGTGTTTCGAAAGTAGCGTCGTCCGCCCGTAGGGCGGGCCAGGCGGTGGCTGGTGCGGGCGATCGCAA
>NZ_JBEZKL010000057.1:0-46930 GCF_040704695.1 Streptomyces sp. NPDC048411 | reverse complement strand
CCCCTCCTTTCTTTTTTTTTCCCCACACCCGCCGGGCCCCTCACCGCTCGAGCGGTCCGGGCCCTTCCGTATGAACCGGATCAGTCTGCGGCCTTCTTGGCGGCGGAGAACGCGGCGAACGCGGCGATCGCGATGAAGACGTAGGTGAGCGGTCCGGCGTCGGCCTTCCACGCCTCGTTCAGGAAGCCGAAGTGGTCGAAGAACAGCTCGGAGACGGTGACCGGAAGCTCCTTCGCGGCGATCATCGCCTCACCGAGCAGCTGCCCGAAGTAGACGGAGACCAGCGCGAGCACCGCGCTGAGGACCGGGAGCGCGGGGTTGCGGCCGCCGACCTTGCCCGCTGCGAAGCCGATGAGGAAGCCGACGCCCACGGCCGCGTAGCCGATCTGGTGCTTGGTGGTGCCGATGATCGCGCCGTAGACGCCCGCGGCGACGACCATCGCGACGACGGCGGCGAGCAGGCCGAGACCGATGTTGTTACGGACAGGGCCGGCCGGTGCGAACGGCGCGCCGCCGAACTGGCCGGGCTGACCCGGCTGCTGACCGGCGTACGGGTTGCCGCTCGGAACGCCGGGCTGACCCGGCTGCCCGCCCGCGTACGGGTTGCCGCCGGGCTGGGCGTCGTACGGCTGCTGCGACTGGTTCGGCGGCGGCACGGGCTGACTCATGGTGGTATCCCCCCTGGGACGGAAGCGCACGACTGTGCGAGAAGTGACGCCGCAGGCTAGCAGCCGCCTGCGACATCGCCCACCGAAATCCTTGGGGGAACTGGGCTCACAACCGGTGTGCGGCTCCGGCCGGGGTGGCGCCGCGGGTGTCCAGAAGGAGCTGGGCCTTCACGGCGAGGCCCTGGAGGTCGTACGTACGGTGGTGCTGCAGCAGCAGCGTCAGGTCCGCGCTCGCCGCCGCCTCGTACAGCGAGTCCGCGCGCGGGACGGGCCGTTCGCGTACGCGCCAGTCCAGGACGTGCGGGTCGTGGTAGCCGATCTGCGCGCCCATGTCCATCAGCCGCGTCGCGATCTCCCGGGCGGGGGACGCCTCCTGGTCGGCGAGGTCCGGCTTGTAGGTGACGCCGAGGAGCAGGACGCGCGCGCCGCGGACCGACTTGCCGTGTTCGTTGAGCAGGGTGGCGCAGCGCTGGATCACGTAACTCGGCATCCGGTCGTTGATCTCCTGGGCGAGCGAGACCATCCGCAGCGGGTGGCCGGGGGTGCGGCTGTTGTACGGGAGGTATCCCGGGTCGACCGGGGCGCAGTGGCCTCCGACGCCGGGGCCCGGACGGAACGGCTCGAAGCCGAACGGCTTGGTCTCGGCGCACCGGATGACGTCCCAGAGGTCGACCCCGAGGTCGTGGCAGAGCACTGCCATCTCGTTCACCAGGGCGATGTTGACGTGCCGGAAGTTGGTCTCCAGAACCTTGGTCATCTCGGCCTCGCGCGGCCCGCGGGCGCGTACGACCTTGTCGGTGAGCCGGCCGTAGAACGCGGCGGCCGATTCGGTGCAGGCGGGGGTGAGGCCGCCGATGACCTTGGGGGTGTTGGCGTAGACGTGGGCGCGGTTGCCCGGGTCGAGACGGCTGGGGGAGCAGGCGAGGTGGAAGTCGCGTCCGGCGCGCAGTCCTGAGCCCTCTTCGAGGAGGGGGCGCACGAAACTCTCGGTGGTGCCGGGGGGCACGGCCGATTCCAGCAGGACCGTGGTGTGCGGGCGGAGTTTGGCGGCGAGGGCGCGGGTGGCGTCGGCGACGGCGGTGAGGTCGATGGTGCGGTCGGCGCCGAGAGGGGTGGGCGCGCAGATCACGGCGGTACGGACCCGGCCCAGCTCGGCCGGGTCGGTGGTGGGCCGGAAGCCCCCCGAGAGCATCCGTCGGATCTCCGAGGCGGTGAGGGCGCCTTCGACGGGGGTGCGGCCGGCGGAGAGCTCGGCGAACGGGTGTGGGTCGGTGTCGTAGCCGACGGTGCGGATACCGGCGGCGACGGCGGCTTGGGCGAGAGGCAGGCCGAGGTGACCGAGTCCGATGACGGCGAGGTCTGCGGGCATAGAAGTGGCCGTCCTTCCCTAAGACCATGAGAGCAGAAAGCGCAACCGCTGAGGACAGCGCAATGTCAGACTAGGCGTAAATATGACCTATATGTCGCATTGTGCGAGGCTCGTCGCCCGGGTGTTGTCCACAGGCGGTGGCTGAAGTCGCGGACCGCGGACAGAATCGAGAGGTGGCTACGGGCGCCCGACCCCCCGGTCGGACCTCAGCCCCGTGCCGGACCCACCCCGATCTACCGGGAGGCAGCGGTGAGGACAGCGACACTGGGACCCGCGGAGCGCGCCGAGGCGCTCGCCGCGATGGCCGAGCGCGAACTGGACGTGCTGGTCGTGGGGGCGGGCGTGGTCGGCGCCGGAACGGCGCTGGACGCGGCGACACGAGGGCTCTCGACCGGACTGGTCGAGGCGCGCGACTGGGCGTCCGGCACGTCGAGCAGATCGAGCAAGCTGATCCATGGGGGGCTGCGCTATCTGGAGATGTTCGACTTCGCGCTCGTGCGGGAGGCGCTGAAGGAGCGCGGGCTGCTGCTGGAGCGGCTGGCCCCGCATCTGGTGAAGCCGGTGCCGTTCCTCTATCCGTTGCAGCACAAGGGCTGGGAGCGGTTCTACGCCGGTTCGGGCGTCGCGCTGTACGACGCGATGTCGGTGTCGTCGGGGCACGGCCGAGGGCTGCCTGTGCACCGGCACCTCTCCCGCCGCCGGGCTCTGCGGGTCGCGCCCGCGCTGAGGAAGGACGCGCTGGTCGGGGCGTTGCAGTACTACGACGCCCAGATGGACGACGCCCGCTACGTGGCGGCGCTGGTGCGGACGGCCGCCGGATACGGCGCGAAGGTGGCGAACCGGGCCCGGGTGATCGGTTTCCTGCGCGAGGGTGAACGGGTCGTCGGCGCGCGGGTGGAGGACGTCGAGGCGGGCGGGGAGTACGAGGTCAGGGCCAAGCAGGTGGTCAACGCGACCGGGGTGTGGACGGACGACACCCAGGCGCTGATCGGTGAGCGCGGACAGTTCCACGTCCGGGCGTCCAAGGGCATCCATCTGGTCGTCCCGAAGGACCGCATCCACTCCTCGACCGGACTCATCCTGCGGACCGAGAAGTCCGTGCTGTTCGTGATCCCGTGGGGCCGCCACTGGATCATCGGGACGACGGACACCGACTGGGACCTGGACAAGGCGCACCCGGCCGCGTCCAGCGCCGATATCGACTACCTCCTCGAGCACGTCAACTCGGTCCTGGCCACCCCGCTGACCAGGGATGACGTCGAGGGTGTCTATGCCGGGCTGCGGCCGCTGCTGGCCGGCGAGTCGGACGCGACCAGCAAGCTGTCGCGCGAGCACACGGTGGCGCACCCGGCCCCGGGGCTCGTCGTCGTCGCGGGCGGCAAGTACACGACGTACCGGGTGATGGCGAAGGACGCCGTGGACGAGGCGGTGCACGGCCTCGATCAGCGGGTGGCCGACTGTGTCACGGAGGACATCCCGCTGCTGGGCGCGGAGGGGTACCGGGCGCTGTGGAACTCACGGGCGAGGATCGCGGCCCGCACGGGGCTGCATGTTGCCCGGGTGGAGCATCTGCTGAACCGGTTCGGGTCGATGACCGAGGAGATCCTGGAGCTGATCGCCGCCGATCCTTCGCTGGGCGAGCCGCTGCCGGCGGCGGACGACTATCTGAAGGCCGAGATCGTCTACGCCGCCTCGCACGAGGGGGCCCGTCACCTCGACGACGTCCTGACGAGGCGGACCCGGATCTCGATCGAGACCTTCGACCGGGGCACTCGCTCCGCGCGGATATGCGCGGAGCTGATGGCTCCGGTGCTGGGCTGGGACGAGGGGCAGATCGAGCGGGAAGTGGAGCACTACGAGAAGCGGGTGCAGGCGGAGCGGGAGTCGCAGCGTCAGCCGGACGACCTGACGGCGGACGCGGCGCGGCTCGGGGCGCCGGACATCGTGCCGATCTGACGGTCCGATCGTCGGTCCGAGCCGATCGGTGGCCCTTCAGGAGGCAGGGTGACGGTTCTGCCCCGCAGGGCAGAACTCGGCTTCGAGGAGCGCCGGTTCGAGGGTCGCTTCGGTCAGGGTGTCCGTGTTGATGCGGAACGTCAGGGTGTGTCGGCCGTCTCGGGTGGCTGCGGTACGGACGTAGCTGCCCGCGATGTGGCCGTTGTGACCCCAGACGGTCGTCCCGCACGAGAGTTTCTGCGGATAGATGCCCATGCCGTAGGTCCCGTGCGCCGTAACGGTGTTCAGCAGGGTGCTCAGCTGGGCGGGCGGCAGCAGGCGGCCGCCCAGCAGGGCCGCGTAGAAGCGGTTCAGATCGGCGAGTGTGGAGATCAGCTCTCCGGCGGCGCCCGCGGTGCGCGGATCGAGGATGGTGACATCGCGGAGGGTGCCGTCGGCCGGGTCGCGGGAGTAGCCGCGCCCGTGCGGGGCCGGCAGGCCGGTGTGGGCGCCGGGGAGCGAGGTGCCGGTGAGACGGAGGGGTTTGATGATGCGGTGTCTGATCTCGGCGGCGTAGCTGTGTCCGGTGACGCGTTGAACAACCATGCCGAGCAGGACGTAGTTGGTGTTGGAGTAGGAGTAAGCGCCGGTGGCGTTCGTGGGGCGATGGGCCACGGCCGTATGGATCGCGGCGGTGGCGGAGACGGGGCGCGCGCCCGGGGCCGCGGTGTAGTCGTAGAGGCCGCTGGTGTGGGTGAGCAGGGCGCGCAGGGTGATGCGGCGGCCGTCGTTGCCGTGGCCGCGTATCAGCCCGGGCAGATGGCTGTCGACGGTGTCGGACAGCTGCAGCCTGTGCTCCCGGGCGAGTTGGAGGACGACCGTCGCGATGAACGTCTTGGTGATGCTGCCTGCCCGGAAATGGTCCGCCGAGCGGATGCCGGGACCCGTCGAGCGGTAGGTGGCGCGGCGGACGGAGGAGGTGTCCCGGGTGAGAAGTGCCGCGGCCGGGGCGCCGCCCTCGGCGACGAGCCGGGGGAGGTACGCGGCTGCGGGCGTGAGGTGTGGTTCGCTGGGCAGGCTTGTGGTTCCGAGGCCGAACAGCGTGAGCACCACCAGGGTGGCGGGCAGCGCTCTGAGCGACGGCATGGCAGGGAGTCCCTTCCTCCGGCCACATCATGACGGACCCCGGACCCGGGACCATGACCGGTCCCGGGGTGAGGGACAATGAAGGCTCTGCCAGGGCGGGTTGATCGCAGAGGGGACGCATGTCGGAGGCGGAGCAGGCACGGGAGCCCCAACGGGACACGGATGGACGTCTCCTTGCGGGTAGGTACCGGCTCGGGGTGGTGCTCGGCCGGGGCGGTATGGGCACGGTCTGGCGTGCTGTCGACGAGACGCTGGGCCGCACGGTCGCGGTCAAGGAGCTGCGGTTCCCGTCGGCCATCGACGAGGACGAGAAGCGTCGGCTCATCACACGCACACTGCGCGAGGCGAAGGCGATCGCCAGGATCCGCAACAACGGTGCGGTGACGGTCTACGACGTGGTCGACGAGGACGACCGGCCGTGGATCGTGATGGAACTCATCGAGGGCAAGTCGCTCGCCGAGGCGGTGCGCGAGGACGGTGTGCTGACGCCGAAGCGCGCGGCCGAGGTCGGTCTTGCCATCCTCGACGTGCTGCGTTCGGCGCACCGCGAGGGCATTCTGCACCGCGATGTGAAGCCGTCCAACGTGCTGATCGCCGACGACGGCCGGGTCGTGCTGACCGACTTCGGCATCGCCCAGGTCGAGGGTGACCCGTCCGTCACCTCGACGGGCATGCTCGTCGGCGCTCCGTCGTACATCTCGCCGGAGCGCGCCCGCGGACACAAGCCGGGACCGCCCGCGGACCTGTGGTCGCTCGGCGGACTGCTGTACGCGAGCGTCGAGGGCTCCCCGCCGTACGACAAGGGTTCGGCGATCGCCACCCTGACCGCGGTGATGACCGAGCCGCTCGACCCGCCGAAGAACGCGGGCCCGCTGGAGGAGGTCATCTACGGCCTGCTCGCCAGGGACCCGGAGCAGCGGCTCGACGACGCGGGTGCGCGGGCCCTGCTCAACGAGGTGATCCACGCCGCCGACAAGCCGGCCCCCGTGGTGCCCCCGCCGGCCGACTCCACCCAGGTCATGGCGCTTCCCGGAAGTGTCGTCGCTCCCCGCACCAAGGGGGCGTCGAAGTCCGGTGAGGCGGCGGAGGGCGCCCGGGACCGGCTGCGCGGTGCGCTGCGTTCCACGCGGAACGCGAAGGCGGCGCCCGGAGCGGGTGCGGCTGTCGCTGCTCCTGTCTCCGCCGCCGCACCCTCTGCCTCTGCCGATTCCACGGCTCCGGCCCGGCCCAAGGCGTCGGCGGCCTCCGCCTCCGGGGGTGTACCGCCGCAGCGTCCGGGCGGCCCGTCGAGCACGCCGGTCCGCGCGTCCCTCACAGACGTGGTGCCCCGTCGCACCCTGGCGATCATCGCGGCCGTCGTCGCGCTCGTCGTGCTCGGCACCGTCCTCGCGCTCTCGCTCGGCGGGGACGACACGGGCAACCGGAGCAGCGGCTCCGGCAAGGGCGGCACGTCGGCCTCGGCGGGGGCTGCCACGAGCGCCGGCTCCGGCAAGGACCAGGGCCAGGGTCAGGAGCAGCGCGGCGATCAGGGCGAGGACCAGGGCAAGGGCAAGGGCAAGAACGACGACTCGGGCAAGGGGTCGGACGAGTCCAAGGGGTCGGACGCGGGCAAGGCGGGCGCGCTGCCCGACGGCTACAAGATGGTCACCGACAAGCGGTTCCACTTCACGATGGCGATGCCCAAGAACTTCACGCCCTACAAGATCGCAGGCGCCAACTCCGGCCGGATCTACGCCGTGAACGGCGGCTACCCGCGCGTCCAGGTCGACTACAACAACTCTCCCAAGGACGATGCCGCCGCGGCCTGGAACGCGGCCAAGGGCTACATCGCGTCCACCAGCAGCGGTTACCAGCATCTCGGGATCAATACCGTCGAGTTCAACGGCTATCCGACCGTTGCCGACTGGCAGTTCGAGCGCAATGAGAACGGGCAGCGGAGCCACGTGCTCAACCGGGGCTTCAAGGTCGATGCCACGCACGGCTACTCGATCATGATCAGCTGCAAGGCGAGCGAGTGGAACGGCGAGGAGTGCCGGACCGCGCGTGAGACGGCGTTCGCCACGTTCCGGCCCAAGGACTGAGCGGCGGGTTGCGTCGACCCTGCCGCACGGCCGGCACTTGCCACGTATTGTGAGAGCCCGAGGACCGTACGCAGCCATAACCGTAGGCGAATTGCACAGTATGTGACCGCAATTGACGGTTGATGCGGTCTCCGCGACCGGGGGACAGTGCGCACTGGGGAGGCGTCGTGGACGACTATGCGGGTCGGGTGCTTGCCGACCGCTACCGCCTGCCGCTGCCGCCTTCCGATGAGTACGAACTGGTCGAGACCCGGGCGTTCGACACGTACAGCGGACAGGAAGTCCTGGTGCGGCAGGTGCCGTTGCCGGAGGTCGTGGACGCCGAGGTGCTCGACGGGGACGGGCCGCCGCCTGCGGTGCGTCGGGCCGGTGGGCGTACGGTGCGGCGGTCCGCCGACCCCGCGGTCCGGCGCGCGATCGAGGCCGCGCAGGCCGCGGCCCAGGTGCCCGATCACCCGAGGCTCGATCAGGTCTTCGATGTGTTCGCCGAGGACGGATCGCTCTGGATCGTGAGCGAACTGGTCGCGGCCCGTCCGCTGGCCGCGCTGCTCGCCGAGCGGCCGCTGAATCCGTACCGGGCCGCCGAGATCGGCTCCGATGTGCTGACGGCCCTGCGGGTGCTGCATGCACACGGCTGGACCCACCGGAACATCACCGTCCGTACGGTGCTGATCTGCGACGACGGACGCGTCATGCTGACCGGCCTGGCGGCCGGGGCGGCGGAGGAGGCGTTGTGCGGGTATGTGCCGACGCCGCAGCCCGAGGACGGGAACGGGTACGGGCGGCCCGCGCTCGAGTCGGGCCCGACCGGTCCGTTCGCACCGCCCGCGGAGCACGCCGAACGAGCCGGGCCGCCCGAAGCCGTCGAGCTGCCGTCCTCGCGCGGTCCGGCCGGTGAGCTGGAGACCGTACGGTCGCCGCTGCATCCCGACACGGCTGCCCCCGGCGCGGGCGACTCCGCGCAGCTGCGGGCTGCGCGCGCCGGAGCCATCGCCGCCTACCGCGCGGGCGCCCGCGCCGCCGCACGCGTCAGCGAGGACCAGCGACGTGCCGGGACCGGCGAGCCGGAAGAGACGGACCGGACCGGCAGCCTCCCCGTTCAGCGTCCCGGCCCCCCGGACATCGGCCGCCCGCAGCTCACGGGTGGGTGGGGCCCCACCGCGACGGACCCGTACGACGACGAGGGCGACGAGGACGACGACGAGTACGACGCCCCGTACGGCCGTGACGGCGGCGACGCGGGCCACGGTAGTCAGGGGCCGGCCGACCGGCGGATGCACCTGATCGGCTCATGGGGCGACGGCGCCGACTTCGGGCGCCCCGTTCCCGCGGGCGGCTCCAACGAGGACGCCCTGCGCACCGACGCCCGTCGCCACGGCAACTCCGCACCGCAGCAGCAGGAGCGACAGCAGCCCACCTCCGGCCGCTGGGACGACATCGTCGCCGGTGACCACGGAACCCCCGCCTACCGCGGCCCCGCCACCACCCTCGCCGCCGAGCGCGCCCGGCAGGCACGGATCGCGGTCGTCGGCGCCGTCACCGAGCGCTGGGCACCGGAGCAGGCCGGACCGGTGCACGAGAACTGGCAGTTGGCACCGCCCATCGGGCCCGTCACCGACCTCTGGGCGCTCGGCGCCCTGCTCTACCGCGCTGTTCAGGGCCACGCCCCCTACCCCGAGGAGAACGCGGCCGAGCTCGTCCAGATGGTCTGCGGCGAGCCGCCCGCCTTCGCCGAGGAGTGCGGTCCGCTGCGTCCGGTCGTCGAGTCGCTGCTGCGCCAGGACCCCACCGAACGCCCGGACTTCGAGGAGCTGCGCGGCTGGCTGCGTTCCCTCGTGCGGTCGGCGCCCGAGCCCGAGGCCGGTCTCGACGTCGTGCCGCTGCCGTCCGTCGACGGCACCCGGCTGCCCGTCGTACGCCGCCGGGGCGAGCTGGTCCGCAAGCGCCGCGGCCGCATGGGCAGCGCCTTTGCGCACGGCCGCCACCGCCAGACGAGGGAACGGCCCGAGCGGTACGAGAAGCCCCGCGAGCCCAAGGGCCCCAAGGCGCTGCGCACTCCGCCCCGCCCCCGGCAGGGCGAAGGACGTGCGCCGCAGCGGCTCGGACGGCTGCTGCTCGTGCTGATCCTGCTGGGCCTGGCCGCCGCCATCGCGTACGCCGTGATGTTCATGCCCAAGGCGGACAGCGGTGCCGGGCAGGGCTCCCCCTCCGGTTCCAAGGGCTCGACCGCGGCGGCCTCGGACACCGGCTCACCCGACTCCTCCGACGGGAAGCCACCGGCACAGTCCGAGCCGCCGTCATCGTCCCGGTCGCCCGGTGCGGAGCAGCCGCAGACCAGCCGCTCGGCCGTCGCGCTCGCACCCGGTTACACCCTGCGCAAGGACGTCGAGGGCTTCGAGGTCGGCGTACTCAAGGGCTGGCAGCGCAGTGCCGGCGGCGCCGACCGGCGGGTCAGGTACGGCAGCGACGGGTTCAGCCTGCTGGTCGTGCCGGGCCGCGACACCGTAAAGGCGAATGGCGGCGACCCGCTTGTCTACCAGAGCGACAAGGAACGGGAGTTGCAGCCCTTCCGGGACTCCAGCTGGTCATCGGCGACCGGGCTGCGCCGTATCGACGTCGGCCGACAGGCCATGGCGGAAGGCCAGTTCACCTGGCAGGACGAGACCGGGCGCGAGGTGTACGTCCGCAACCTCGCGATGATCGTCGACGGCCGCTACCACGTCATCCAGGTGACTGGGCCGGAGAACGAGCGGGACAAGGTGACCGCCGTCTATGAACAGGCCATCGCCTCCTACCGCGTGAATTCCTGAGGCACCGGCAGCGGAAGAGCGCCCGCGCGACAAGCATCACAGTGCGGTTTCTTGAGTGGTGCGAGGTTCCGTGGTTGTACTCCCCTCCGTAACCTGGCATCCGAAGAAACGGGGCGGGGAATCGTGGAACGATCACAAGGAACGGACGCGGGACCGATACTGGCCGGAAGATACCGGCTCGGTGAAGTCCTGGGGCGCGGCGGTATGGGCAAGGTGTGGCGCGCCCATGACGAAGTGCTGCATCGCACGGTCGCTGTCAAGGAGTTGACCGCCGGGCTGTACGTCGCCGAGGCCGACCGGGTCGTGCTCCATGCCCGGACCCAGAAGGAGGCCCGCGCCGCGGCGCGCATCACCCATCCCGGTGTGGTCACCGTCCACGACGTGATCGAGTACGACAACAGGCCCTGGATCGTCATGCAGTACGTCGACGGACCGTCACTTGCCGATGCCGCCAAGGAGAGTGGCGAGATCGCGCCGTGCGAAGCGGCCAGGATCGGCCTCCATGTCCTGAGCGCGCTGCGCGCCGCGCACAGCGCCGGTGTGCTGCACCGGGACGTGAAGCCCGGCAACGTACTCCTCGCCCGTGACGGCTCGGTGCTGCTCACCGACTTCGGTATCGCTGCGATAGAGGGTGACTCGACCATCACCAGGACCGGTGAACTCGTCGGGTCCATCGACTATCTGGCGCCCGAGCGGGTACGCGGCGGCGATCCCGGTCCCGCATCCGACCTCTGGTCGCTCGGCGCCACCCTCTACTCCGCGGTCGAGGGACGCTCGCCGTTCCGCCGTACGTCCCCGATCTCCACCATGCAGGCCGTCGTCGCCGAGGAACCGCCGCCGCCCGCCCGGGCCGGCGCGCTCGGCCCGGTGATCACCGCGCTGCTCCGCAAGGATCCGGCGGACCGGCCCTCGGCGGCCGAGACGGAACGGATGCTGCTGGACGCGATGGAGGGGCGGGAGCCCCGGGCGGCGCAGGCGTACGTACCGACGCAACGGGTGCCTGAGGAAGCCCTGCGGGCGGCGGACCCAGGTGCCACGGGGCGCACGGCCGGTACCGGGACGGAGGTCCTCGACCCCGAACCGCAGTTCGGGGCCGCCCGGGTGACCCGCCGCAGCCGCGGCCGGTGGCGTACGACAATCCTGGTCATCGCGCTCGCCGCGCTGGTCGGCGGTGGCGCCGGTCTTGCCGCGATGAAGTTCGGCGAGAGTTCCGGGACGGGCGGCACGGAGGGCCGAACGGTCCATGCGACCGACACTCCGCCGAGCACCCCGCCCCACGACCCGGGGCCCCGCCCCTCCGCCAAGGCGGTGCCCGACGGCTGGCACCTGGTCACCGATCCCGAAGGGTTCGGCCTGGTCGTCCCCGACGGCTGGAAACGCCGGGTGGACGGCCAGAACGTCGACTACACCCCGGACGACGGCGAGCACTACATCCGGATCAGCGTCGACCCGGAGCCCGACTTCGACAACCCGTACATGCACATGGTGGACCTGGAGAAGACGCTCACCAAGCGGCTGCCGGGCTATGAGCGCAAGACCCTCCACTCCAACCTCTACCGCGATCGTCCCGGCTCCCTCTGGGAGTTCACCTGGACCGAGTCCAAGGATCACCCCGGGCCGCGCCACGCGATCGACCAGATGTACTTCGGCGAGGACGGCGGCCCGGAGTACGCGCTGTACATGTCGGGTCCGGCGGAGGACTGGGAGACGACGCGGGACCAGTTCGACACGATGCTGCGAGGCTGGCGTGCCCCGGGTGACGCCGGCTGACGGCGCCTGCGCGCGCGGCGTGACGAGCGCACGTAAAACCAGGGGAAGCAGGGCGAGTGCCTGCCCAAACCATACATGCGTAGGGACGGGGCACAGCGGGGGCACTTCTCCATGGGACCTACCTCAGGCGCTCAGGTCGAACCCTCCGGCCTTGATGGCATCGGCCAGCGTGGTCCACTGGGCGGGCGTCACGGTGACGATGATGTCGGGCCGCTCGCGCCATGACTGCGATCAGCGCTGCGGCGAAGCGATCAGCGAGGACTCGAACTGTGGAACCGGCGTCGCCGCCACCGGAAAAGCGGGGTGCACAGCACAGACCACGCAAATGTCACGGTCAGGAACTTGAAGGCGTTGCGCGGAACCATGTCAGTCCAACCGGTGATCACCGCGAAGAAGGCAGTGGAAGCCACCATCCAGACGCTGAACAGCAGCCAGTTGATCAGCAGCTCTTGCCACCACGGGCGGGTACTCAGCCATTCCCTCATGGCGGCCATCATGCACGATCAGCCGCAAGGCGACTCCAGTGAATGGGAGCCACTCGGGCAGCGGGAATGGGAGCCATTCGCGCGATTGTGAACTACTGCCGGGGGTGGGCGGATCGGGCGGTCGGTAGTGAGGGTGGGCTGTCGCTCGATCGAGTGTCGTTGGCGGATCGACGCCGAGACGGGGACCCTACCGGGATACTTGAAGCGATGACCACGGCAGCAGAGTGATGAGCGCATGTGGGTCTCGGCGTGGGCTTAACCGGCGCGGCTGTCGCCATCGCGGTGCTGTACTGGCTGTGGGTTCGCATCGGCTGCCGCTGCCGGGCACGGGATGATTCCGCCGAGGCGGAACACCTGGGCTGGGCTACCGATCAGCTCTCAGGTCCTCGAAGTGAGCGCTGCGATCGGGCGCAGGGTTGAAACCGTGCCAGATAGGCGAGGGTCGAGCCGCTCCTGGTGCTCAGATGCAGGCCGGACGCGTCGGCGAGACGGTGCAGAGGGCCGAAGGGGATCCAGTGCCGGTCGAAGAACTCGCCCACGACCAGCCGTCCTGCGGGGGTGAGCACCCGTACTGCCTCATCGAGCACCCGTTGTGGTTCCGGGATCTCGCCCAGTGCGGTCACCAGATACATGGCGTCGAATGTGTCGTCGTCGAAGGGCAGCTCGCGGGCATCCGCATGGGTGGGCACGATGTTGGGTACTGCGCGCTGCCCCGCGCGGTGCATCACGTGGCGGAGCATCTCGGGTTGGATGTCGAGGATGTCGAGCTGCCCGTGGGGCCCGAGTTGCGGTGCGATGTGCAGCGACTGCAGTCCGGTGCCGGGCCCCACTTCGAGGATCCGCTCGCCCGGGCTCGGGGTGAGCACCGCGTCGAGCCGGGCGGATGTGAGGAACGGCAACGGCAGGTCCAGCAGGCTGCGTTGGGCGTAGGGGTACGGCGCCTTGTCGCCGAACCACCAGGCGCCTGCGGCGGCAGCGGCACTGAGGGCGCAGGCCCAGCGCAGGCGCGGTGCGGTCAGGACAGCAGAGCCCATGGTGTTCTCCAGTTCTGTGGTATCCGTGGTTGCAGCCCGGGTCGGTGTGGCGGGTTTCATGGGGTGCGGGGCAGCGCTCGAACCGCCAGGCGGACGCATACCGCTGCGAGCGGAAGTTCTGCGAACAACGCCATGACCAGCGCCGCGCGCAGTTCGCTCCCGCTGGCCGCGGTCATCGTGTCGAACCAGGCGTCGACGGTGAGCAGGGCGGCCGTCGCGGCGGCGGCCGGTGCCAGTCGCCGATCCCCGCGGGTGGCCAGCAGCCCTGTGGTGATCAGGCCGACCGCCTCCACCGCGTCCAGACCCACCCAGGCGGCGGACCAGTGCGAGGCACGGAAGGTGGTCGGCAGGCTGGTGGCCAACACGACGAGCCACGGCAGCAGCGCCACCCCGCAGCCGGCCAGGACAAGACCCCGCCGGCGGCCTGGAAGGCGGTCCGGACGACGGCGCTGCGGGCTGGGGAGCGATCCTGTGCGCGGGCCGTGCGGCCTGCGTATGCCGCGCTCGGCGTCCGGCTCCGGGAACAGTTCGATGATTTCCTGCATGCCCTTCAGCCTGAGCCGCACAGCGATCACAGTCAGTAATGCCGGGTGCCGTTCTCAGGGTGGTGCCAGCTTCACCATCGATCCGGATACACGGTGCATGGCATAGCCCTCACCTGGCGTTTTACCGTCGAGCCATGACGATTCCCCGGGCGCTGCGGCGCAGAGTTGTTCGGGTCCGGCGGGACACCGGTTTCTTGGCGGCCGGGATTCCGCTGCACCTTGCGCTGGTGCCGTTGTGGAGCTGGATGGCGAGTGTCGCGAATTCGAGGGCGTGGCCGGTGCTCCCGCTCCCGTTTGTGCTGATCTTGCTCGGTGTGCTTGCGCTCACCGCTGTGCAGCGACGCCGTTACCGGGTGCTGCTGGGAGTGGAGATCCTCCGGCTGCCGGCCGCGCGCGAGCAAGGGTGGCTGAGGCGCGCTCTGCGGTGGCTATTCGTGGCCCAGACCTGGCGGCAGGCCGGATACCACCTGCTTGTCGGTCCGCTCCTGGCTGTGGTGGAGCTGGGGGTGCTCGCTGCGTGGGTCGCGGGCCTTGCTGGCGTCACCGTCAACGGGTGGGCCTGGATGTTGCCGGTCCAGGTTCGCCTGGACTATGTCGACTACGCGACCCAAGCGGTGTACTACACCGCGGCCGGCGTGCTGCTGCTGTGCGCCGCACCCTGGCTGACCGGGCCGGTGACCCGCGCCGAGACCCGGATCGCGCTCGCGCTGCTCGGGGCCAGCCGCTCCCAGCAGCTTCAGCAGCGTGTCGAGCACCTATCCGAGAGCCGCACCGACCTGATCGACGCCGTCGATACCGAACGCCGCCGCATCGAACGCGACCTGCACGACGGCACCCAGCAGCGCCTAGTCTCCCTCGCGGTCAACCTGGGCCTGGCCATGGCCACCCTCACCAACCTGCCGGACGAGGCACGCACCGTGATCGACGAGGCGCACCGCGAGGCGAAGGAGGCCATCGCCGAACTCAACGACCTGGTGCGCGGCCTGCACCCGGCCGTCCTCGAAGACCGCGGGGTGGACGCGGCGCTGTCCGGGCTGGCCGCCCGGGTACCGATCCCGGTACGGCTGCGAGTCGACCTCGAGGAGCGAGCGGCGCCCGTTGTGGAGTCGGTCGCCTACTTCGTGGTCTCCGAGGCGCTCACCAACGTCACCAAGCACGCCCGCGCCACCCGCGTGGACGTCACTGTCAAACAGATCGGGAGAATGCTGCGCGTGAACATCACCGACGACGGGATCGGCGGCGCCGACACCTCCACCGGCAGCGGACTGAGCGGGCTGGCCAAACGGGTCGGTTCCATCGACGGCACCTTCCACATCAGCAGCCCGGTCGGGGGCCCGACCACCATCGCCGTGGAGCTGCCATGCGAGCCGTGATCGCCGAGGACTCACTGCTGCTGCGCGTCGGGCTCGTCAAGGTCCTGGAAATGGCCGGCTTCGAGATCGCCGCCGAAGTCGGCGACGCCGAAGCCCTGCTTGCGGCCGTCGAGGAACACCGGCCCGAGCTGGCCCTGGTCGATGTCCGCATGCCACCCGGCTTCACCGACGAAGGCGTGCGCGCCGCGCTGGTGATCCGTAAGCAATGGCCGCAGACCGCGGTGGTACTGCTCTCGCAGTACGTCGAGGAGCGGTATGCGGCAGACCTGCTGACGGCCAACACCAGCGGCGTCGGCTACCTGCTCAAGCAACGCGTCGCCGACGTGGAGGAGTTCGTGGCTTCCGTTCGGCGGGTTGCAGCCGGGGGCACGGCACTGGATCCACAGGTGGTCGCCCAGCTGCTCGTGCGCCGCCGCAGTGACCCGCTCGATCGGCTGACGCCACGCGAACGGGAGGTACTCGCCCTGATGGCCGAGGGACGCTCCAACACCGGGATCGCCGAGGCCCTGGTCGTCAGCGACAGCGCAGTGGCCAAGCACATCAACAACATCCTCGCCAAACTCGACCTGCCCGCAGCTGACGCCGACCACCGGCGCGTTCTCGCCGTCCTGAGATTCCTCGGCGCTTCCCCGACCTAACCGACCCGCCGCCCGCATTCCTACCGCCGTTCGGCCCAACAGACCGGCAAGCCAACAAACGACGTCTCGCGGACACCGAGCCACGTGGAAAGCGGTCCCGCGGGTGGCTCTCATTCTCATTGCCCCGGTGGCTCCGAAACACCCTGTCGAAAACACCGGCGGACACCCAAGTATCAACAGCGGACAGGGATTCGGTCGTGAGGGCACCGGCCACATTGGCGGCCACGGCGACGGCCACGCTCAGCGCAACATCACGGCCCGACCGGACAGCCCAAATCATGAATTGGTCAATGGCCACGGGAACGGCTGGAGCAACGGCCATGGGCACGCCATGAGACAGCGCTAGAGCGTGTCTGACGGGTCGTGTCATGCAGACCGTTTTCACCCCCAGAGCTGCTATCGCTCCGCCGTCCGTCCCGCCCTCCCAGTCGGCCGCGAAGGCCTTGGGCGGGCCGGGTCAGTGGCCGCGCTCCCGACAGCCATGTCACCCGAATGGCGCAACATGACGTGCCGCCCACATGGGTGAGGATCAAGCTGGCTAGTGCCCCAATCGAGGAAATCCGTGAAAGGGGAACCGAATGCGCATTCGACGAATCCTCGCCGCCGTCATCGCCACGGCAGCCCTCGCCGGACTCGGCCTCGCAGGCGCCGCCACCGCCACTGCCGCCACCGCACAGGGCGCCCCATCCTACGTCACCCCTTCTCAGTGCGCGGAGGGCGGCGGAACGCCCCGGATCGACTTGCCGGGCAACCCCTGCGTAGGCGGTACGTACGACGGGCAGTCGGTCGACTAAACCCCACAAGGCGTCCCGCAGCCACGCGCTGCGGGGCGCTCCCGCGCGAGCGTAGCCGGGAGATCGCAGGGACTGTGCCGACCCGTCGGACACGCCCTAGCTCACGCTCGACCGCGAAGCTAATGACCATGGCCGCAGCAAGGGCGAGATAGCGGACAGCGTTGGTAATCACGGGTTCGTCTCTCCAGCGGGTATCACCTAGGAACGTTCCTAGGTGGTTGGTTCGATAGCGCGCGACGCACATAGGCACGGGCCACGCGAGGAACGGCGAAATGCGCCAGCGGGAGCGACAGTGCGAGGAATAGCAGGATCATCGGTCACGCTCGCGCAACATATCGCCGAAGAAATCTAGAAACCGACGGTTGAGGCATCAGGCACACTGCGCCGTATGAACTTGGTGACCGCGCACGACTACGCCTGGATCCGCACCTCGCCGCTCTTCGGCCACGCGATGGAGAGCGGATACACCCTGACACTGATTCGGGGGCGGAGTCCGCGCGAGGTGCTGCGCGCGATGGAGGCGGAACCGCGCGGCACTGGGGAGGGAACGGCCGGGCTGATCGAGGCGGACGACGCCCACCGCGCCGAGGCGGACTACGACTACTGGGACGAGTCCTACGTTGCGGGCGCCTTCAGCACTCCGGGCGAGAACGGCGACTGGACACTCGTCCTCGGCTTCGACGGTGGCCTGGGGATCGAGGGCGTGTGCGTGGAGACGCTGTCGAAGGGCGGCCGGGTCGTGGCGCACTCGAGCAACGGCGGCAAGCCCATCCACCTCTTCCACTGGTTCGAGGACGGTGAGCTCCGTACGACGTTCGAGGGCCCCTCGGCGCGCGACGGCAACAGCCCCGATGAACTGGTTCCCCTGTTGCGGGAAGTCGGCTTCCCTCTGACTCCCGAGGGAGAGCACGACGCGAGCGCCCCGGACGTCGACGGGAAGGCGGCGGTCCTCGCTCTGGCCGAGAGGCTCACCGGCATACGCATCACCGAATCCCTCCTCCAGGACGCTACGTACGAACTGGGACTCGTTCCCGAACAGCCTGCCGAGGAGTGGACCGGCCTAGTCATCGACATCACCGATGCCCACGGGGAGCGTCTGTACAAGGAATGGACCTACGAGGAGATCGCGGCGGCTTCAGACCGCGCACGGGCGGAGGCGAACGCGCCGGTCGTGATCACCCACAACGAGCCTCTGGCCATGGATCGTTCGGAGCACGAGACAGGTGAGTAGCGAACGGGCGCGTGGAGGGTGCCCCCGGGGCGGTGCGCCGGCCTCGTTCAACTTTGCGAGCAGGACCCGGTGCAGCCGATCGAAGACACCTGCCTTCTGCCATCGGTCCAGACGTCGCCAGCAGGTCTGTCCCGAACTGAACCCCAGCTCCAGGGGCAGGAGTTGCCAGGCTATGTCGTTGTAGAGGACGAACAGGATGCCCTGGAGGCAGAGCCGGTCCGACACCGGCTGCGGCCCCGGCGACCGCTCCGGCCACGGCGGCAGCAACGGCTCGATCAACGCCCACAACTCATCGTCCACGATCCACGGTCGAGTACCCACACCCTCGCGAACGGCCGAATCATCACACCAGTCACGGCCAACCAGGACGTTTCAGCAAGATCGTGTTACGAGCTCTAAGGCCGGTCAGCGAAGCGCCGTGCTTGGTCAGTTTCTCGGCGCAGTCCCGGACGATGGCCGCCGCTTCCGGGCCGATTTCGAGATACGTCCCGCCGTTGCGCTTGGTCAGCTTGTAGCCGTACGGCGCGGCCCCACCAAGCCAGCGGCCCACACTGCGCAGGTGGATTTTCGACGCGGTAATACGCGCCTTGATCATGTCCCGCTCGTATTCGGCGAACGCCGAGAGGACGTGGACAACGAGATTGCTCGTCTCCGGGCTCAGCGTGCCGTCTGCGGTGACCAGGGTTGCGCCGGATTCCTCAGCGGCGCGGAGCAGTCGGGAGAACTCCAGGACGCTGCGCGCGTACCGGTCCAGCTTGGCGGCCAGCACGTAGTCAGCGGACGACAGCGCGGCCAGCACGCGAGCCATGCCGGGGCGGTCCTCCAGCTTGCTCGCGCCGGAAACGTCTACGTCGGCGTCGGTAACGAACAGCACACGCCACCCGCGCTGAGCTGCGTATGCCTCGCAGGCTTCCGTCTGGGAAGCGACCAAGGTTGAAGCGTCGGAATCGCGCGAGAGTCGCACGTAGATGATCACCGTTTTGGGCCGCATGTCTTACTCCAGCGAGTGCGTTAAGTGCTAGTCGCGGCACTCGGGGGGATGCGGTGGCCGAGAACCCATCCGCGGAAGACCGGCCGGAGGATCGTGCGGACGCTCGGGCACACGAGGATCCCGCGTCCGCTGAGGACTGCGTGCCGCTGCCGCGCAGGTGTTTTGCGAACGGCCGGCCGGTCCGGCTCGGTAGATAGCCCCTGATCAGCAAATATGCCGCCAGTGAACACTGGCTCGTTTTGTGGGGACTGTGAAAACCTGTTACCGGTGGGTATCCAAAGTGTGCGGCTGGACATACTCTCGCCCCATGACGGACTCGCAGGCCTCTGTTGCCCACCCTGGTTCGAACCCTGTGGCCGCCGCCCCCGCGGGCGCGCGCACAGCCGCCGATGTGGTGACGCCCGAGGTGGTCGCCCAGCTGACCCGTGGCGTCGTCGGCTCCGGCCGGACCGCGAACCACACCCCCTTCACGGGGGAGAAGCTCGCCGACCTGCCGGAGTCCACCCCCGAGGACGTCGCCGAAGCATTTTCCCGGGCCCGCGCCGCCCAGCCCGCCTGGGCCGCCACCCCCGTCCGGGCCAGGGCCTCAGTCCTGCTCCGCTTCCACGACCTCGTACTCCAGCGCCAGGCCGAGGTCCTCGACCTCATCCAGCTGGAGACCGGCAAGGCCCGCCTGCACGCCCACGAGGAGGTACAGGCGGTCGCCATCGTCGCCCGGCACTACGGGCGCAAGGCGTCCTCGTATCTGAAGCCGAAGCGGCACACCGGTGCCGTACCGACGCTGACCAAGGCCACCGAGCTGCGCCAGCCGCGCGGCGTCGTCGGCCAGATCGCGCCGTGGAACTACCCGCTCGAACTGTCCGTCGGCGACGCGCTGCCCGCGTTCGTCGCCGGCAACGCCCTGGTGATGAAGCCCGACACGGAGACCGCCCTCACCGCGCTCTGGGCCCGTGACCTGCTGATCGAGGCCGGGCTGCCCGCCGAGGTGTTCCAGGTCGTTCTCGGTGACGGACCGGTCGTCGGTCCCGAGGTCGTCAAGCACGCCGACTACGTCTCGTTCACCGGATCCACCCGTACCGGCCGCGAGGTCGCCCAGGGAGCCGCCGCCCGCCTGGTCGGCGTCTCGCTGGAGCTCGGCGGCAAGAACGCCATGCTGGTCCTGAAGGACGCCGACGTGGAGAAGGCCGCCGCGGGCGCCGTCCGCGCCTGCTTCTCCTCCGCCGGACAGCTCTGCATCTCCATCGAGCGGCTGTACGTCCACGAGTCGGTCGCCGACGACTTCGTGGCGAGGTTCGCCGCGCGTACCAAGGCCATGCGGCTCGGCGGCTCCCTCGCGTACGGCGCCGACATGGGTTCGCTCGTCAGTGAACGCCAGCTGGAGACCGTCACGCAGCATGTCGCGGAGGCCGTCGAGAAGGGCGCCACACTCGTCGCGGGCGGGGTCGCCCGCCCCGACATCGGCCCGCTGTTCTACGAGCCGACCATCCTCGACGGCGTCGAGGCGCCCATGGCCGTCTGCACCCAGGAGACCTTCGGCCCGGTCGTCTCCATCTACCGCTTCTCCGACGAGGACGAGGCCATCGCCCTCGCCAACGCCACCCCGTACGGCCTGAACTCCAGCGTCTGGACCAAGGACTCCAGGCGCGGCCACCGGGTCGCCGCCCGGCTGCGGACCGGCACGGTCAACATCAACGAGGGGTACGCCTCCGCCTACGGCAGTGTGCAGTCCCCGATGGGCGGCATGAAGGATTCCGGTCTCGGCCGGCGGCACGGCTCCGAGGGCATCCTCAAGTACACCGAGGCCCAGACCGTCGCCCAGCAGAGGCTGATCCCGCTCGCCCCGTCCTTCGGGATGGACGACGAGAAGTACGCGGCGTTCATGAGCCGCAGCCTGAAGGTGATGAAGGCGTTCCGCCTGCGCTGAGCCCGTAACACCGCAGCACGTTCTGTCCGTTTCGCACCGAGGAGAGCCATGTCCCAGGACAGCCCTGCCCAGAATCAGGCCGGACCGGCGGGTGAGACCGAGGACGACGCGGCGTACGACTACGACGTCCTCGTCGTCGGTTCGGGCTTCGGCGGCGCGGTGTCCGCCCTGCGGCTGAGCGAGAAGGGGTACCGGGTCGGGGTCCTGGAGGCGGGCCGTCGCTTCACCCCCGGCACCCTCCCCAAGAACTCCTGGGACATCAAGAACTACCTGTGGGCCCCCGCCCTCGGGCTCTTCGGCATCCAGCGCGTGCATCTGCTCGGCAAGGTGATGGTGCTCGCCGGGGCGGGCGTCGGCGGCGGCTCCCTCAACTACGCCAACACGCTGTACGTCCCGCCGGCCCCGTTCTTCGAGGACCGCCAGTGGGCTTCCATCACCGACTGGCAGGACGAGCTGACGCCGTACTACGACCAGGCCAAGCGGATGCTCGGGGTGCGGCTCAACCCCACGACGACCCCGTCCGACGTCCATCTGAAGGCGGCCGCGCAGGCCATGGGCGTCGGCGACACCTTCCATCTCGCCCCGGTCGGTGTATTCTTCGGCGACGGCAACGACGCCGACGGCACGGCGAAGGCGAAGCCCGGCGGAACGGTCGCCGACCCGTACTTCGGCGGCGCGGGCCCCGCCCGCAAGGCCTGCACCGAGTGCGGCGAATGCATGACGGGCTGCCGCCACGGCGCGAAGAACACCCTCAACGAGAACTACCTCCACCTCGCCGAGAAGGCCGGCGCGGTCATCCACCCGATGACCTCCGTCGTCGCGATCACGGACGACGCGGAGGGCGGATACCACGTCACGACCGTCCCGACGGACCGCCGGAAGAAGGACGGGCCGACGCGGCTGCGCGCCCGCAAGGTGGTGGTCGCGGCGGGCACGTACGGCACCCAGACCCTGCTCCACACCATGAAGGACGAGGGGCTGCTGCCCCGGCTCTCCGCCAGGCTCGGCGAGCTGACCCGTACCAACTCCGAGGCGCTCGTCGGCTCCCAGACCAGCGACCGCCGCTACCGCAGGAAGCACGGCACCGCGAAGGCCGACTTCACCCAGGGCGTCGCCATCACATCCTCGATCCACCCCGACGAGAACACCCACATCGAGCCGGTCCGCTACGGCAAGGGTTCCAACGCCATGGGCTCCCTGTCGATCCTCCAGGTTCCGTACGGCAGCCGCCGGGTGCTGGGCTGGCTCGGCAACATGGCCAAGCACCCGACCCTCGCTGTCCGGTCGCTCTCCAACCGTCGCTGGTCGGAGCGGACCATCATCGGTCTCGTCATGCAGTCGCTGGACAACTCCCTGACGACATACCGCAAGCCCAGCGGTATCGGAAAGGGACTGCTCACCGCCCGGCAGGGGCACGGGGCGCCCAACCCCACCCAGATAGAGGAGGCGACGCGCAGCGCCTCGTTGCTCGCCGACGAGATCAACGGCTTCGCCGGGTCGAACGTCGGCGAACTGATGGGCACCCCGCTCACCGCGCACTTCCTCGGTGGCTGCCCGATCGGTGCGAGCGCGGAGGACGGGGTCATCGACCCGTACCACCGGCTGTACGGGCACCCGGGCATCTCGGTCGTGGACGGCTCGGCGGTCTCCGCGAACCTCGGCGTCAACCCGTCGCTGACCATCACCGCGCAGGCGGAGCGGGCCATGTCGTTCTGGCCCAACAAGGGGGAGGCGGACCCGCGCCCGGCGCAGGGCGAGGCGTACGAACGGCTGGCGGCGGTCGAGCCGAGGGCACCGGCGGTGCCGAAGGAGGCGTTCGGCGCGCTGAAGCTGCCGTTCCTGGGTCTGCCGACGGTCCCGCCGAAGAAGAAGCAGTAGGGCCTCGCTTTCGGACCGGGCCGGATCCGGACAGCGGAAAGGGGCTGCACCCCCCTCCGAGAGCAGCCCCTCACGCCTACCGGTGACCTCGCCCGTTACGCGGCGGCGTCACCGTTCCTGCGGCGCCGCACGACGAACATCGCACCGGCACCGAGCACTACGGCCGCGCCGCCCGCGAGGGCGAACATCGGCACTGCGGAGGACGAACCGGTCTCGGCGAGCGTGCCGGAGACCTGGCCCGTGGTGTTGGAGGACGGCTTCTCGGCCGGGACCGGGGCGGTGCCGCCGGTCTGCGGCGTCGAACCGCTGCCGCCGGACTTCACGATCTGGAACTTGTACGCGACGTCGCTGACGCCCATGCAGTCCTTGTCGCCGACGTACAGACCGGCGCCGAGGGTGAAGCCGGCGCCGACCGGGGCGGTCGACTTCACGTTGATGCGGAGCGGGATGTCGATCTCGTAGCCCGCGCGGATCTCGTCGGACTGGCCGACGTAACCCACCGCGCGGCCGTCCTCGCTGAGGTCTTCCCACGTGTTGGTGTCCATGTCGAGCGCCTGGAGGCTGACCTGCTTCGACTTGAACAGGTCGTTGCCGTCCTTGTCGGAGGAGGCGCCCGCGAAGTAGTCGATCTCGCGCACGGTCGTCTTCGACGAGTTGTAGACGTTCATCTTGAACTTGTGCCAACCACTGCCGCGGGCGATCTTGCCGGGCAGGCCGTTGATCGAGATGTCCAGGTCGGACTTCTCGCACTCGGTCGGCTCCTGCGAGTCCTCGGACTCGGACGGCGTGCCGGACGGGGTGACGCCGGTGTCCGCGGAGGGCGTGCCGGACGTCTTCGCGGCAGGCTTGTCCGTCTCCTCCGCGGTCTTGCCGGTCTCCTCGGCGGGAGAGGAGGTGTTCTCGGCGGGAGAGGAGGTGTTCTCGGCGGGAGCTGTGGTGGTGACCTCGTCGGACGGCGAACTGCTGGGCGTGGCCTCGGTGCTCTCGGTCGGCTCCGGGGTCGTCGACTCGACGGTGGTGACGGTGTCGTCGGCGAACGCGACCGGGGCGGCCAGGATGGCTGCGGGTGCTATGACTGCGGTGGCGGCGGCCACCGCCATGGCGCGGCGAAGCTTCATGGAGACCTCAGAAGTACGGTGTACCGCTGTGGTCGCGGTACGCGGTTGGGGACGGGCCTTCCGCGGTGGGGTCACGGGTGGGGCCGTTGTTCTGCATGCATGACCAGCCACCCGCCGCAATGGTTGTCCCGGTGTTGACAGAATCTTTATGTGACATGTGCCACATGGCGCTCCGTCGTCACCCGTGACCTGCGGAAATTCGCCGCCGTTCCATGACCAAGGGCCCCGCGGTCCGGTGTGAACCGGCCTGCGGGGCCCTTGTCGATCAGCACCGACGTCAGGGCAGCGCCGGTGCCGAGGGGCGGCGCCGGGGGGTGGCGCCGCGGGAAGGTGGTGCGTCGGGTCGGCGCCCCCGGCGCACGGGGGCGCGGACGAGGTGTCGACCCACGTCGCGGGTGGTGCGATATGGGAGGACTTGCCCCTTGCATCGTGCTGGATCGGCTGCGTCCCGCGCAACCGTTTCGACCGGATACGGTCGGCTCCGGGCGTCCCCGGAGCCGACCGCTCTTGGGGTGACCGGGCCGCTGTCCCCTGCGGACCGGTCACGCACGCTGGGGCGCGGTCCCACGGCGTACCTGCAGTACGCCACACGCTCCAGCGGAGCCACGCGTGGTTTCTTCCTGAGCCGCCCCTGGCTGGCACGGACACCGGGACCAACGAAGCCGGCGAGGCGCCGGTCACGCGCCGTACGGGTGAGAGTCGGTCCGAACTCAGATACGCCTGCGGAGCCACCGGAGCCCCCGTCGGCCGCCGCGCACCCGGCCCGCGGGTGGGTTGCGCGCGGCCGGCCCGCGGGGAGTCACACGCGGCCGCGGCACAGCTCCAGCAGCGTCATCGCGAGCGAGGTGCCGGGCTTGCCGAGCGCCTTCCGGTACTGGCCGAGGATCTCCATCTCGCGGGAGAGGTTGACCCGGCGGCCGCCGGAGGTGATCCGCGCCTCTTGAATGACTGCCGAGACGGCCATCCGTTCCTGGACGAGCCCGATGATCCGGTCGTCGAGGGCGTCGATGCGCTCGCGGGCGTCACCGATCAGCCGGGCGGCCTCATCGGTGTTCGCACCGGTCTTCTCGATGAGGGTCTTCGCGGCGGCGGTGCTGTTGCTCATGGTGTGACTCCTGGGGGATGTGGTCCCCGGAGCGGTCGGGCCCCGAACGCAGAACGCCCCGGGCCTGTCGGCCCGGGGCGCCTGGAACGTTGCTTGTCAGTTGCTCAAGCAGCACGACCATGGCAGCCGGCGGGCCGGATGCCATAGGTAAAGACGAAGGTCGTGTGCTGACGCATGGCGCCAGTATGGACCCGCGCCGGGCGATGGGCCAACGCGCGGCCCGGATGCTGAGACGCCGCCGACGGCACGGCCGTGTGCACCGCTCCGGCCGACGCCCGGAGGGTCTTGGCTCGTATCCCGGAAGACGCAGAAATCCGTCTCCCTCGCAACCCCGGTAGAATCGGCAGAACCGACCCCCCTCTCAACGCCGGAAGGCCGCCCCCGTGCCAGCAGCACCCCCCGCCGCCCCCGACACCACACCCGACGTGGTCCTTGTCGTCGACTTCGGCGCGCAGTACGCACAGCTCATCGCCCGCCGCGTCCGTGAGGCCCGGGTCTACAGCGAGATCGTCCCGTCCACGATGCCGGTGGCCGAGATGCTGGCCAAGAACCCCCGGGCGATCATCCTGTCCGGCGGCCCGTCCTCGGTGTACGCGGATGGCGCGCCCAGTCTCGACCGCTCGCTGTTCGAGGCCGGGGTCCCGATCTTCGGTATGTGCTACGGCTTCCAACTGATGGCCACCACGCTCGGCGGCACCGTCGACGACAACGGTGCCCGTGAGTACGGCCGCACCCCGCTGACGGTCTCCAAGACCGGCTCCACGCTCTTCGAGGGCACGCCCGCCGAGCAGTCCGTCTGGATGTCGCACGGCGACGCCTGCTCCGCCGCCCCCGAGGGCTTCACCGTCACCGCGTCCACGGACGTCGTACCGGTCGCCGCCTTCGAGAACGACGAGAAGAAGCTCTACGGCGTCCAGTACCACCCCGAGGTCCTGCACTCCACGTACGGCCAGCAGGTCCTGGAGCACTTCCTCTACCGCGGCGCGGGCATCGAGCCGACCTGGACCACGACGAACGTCGTCGAGGAGCAGATCGCGCTGATCCGTGAGCAGGTCGGCACCAAGCGCGCCATCTGCGGACTCTCCGGCGGTGTGGACTCCGCGGTCGCCGCAGCCCTCGTTCAGAAGGCCATCGGCTCCCAGCTGACCTGCGTATACGTGGACCACGGTCTGATGCGCAAGGGCGAGACCGAGCAGGTCGAGAAAGACTTCGTGGCCGCCACCGGTGTCCAGCTGAAGGTCGTCGACGCCGAGGAGCGGTTCCTGAAGGCGCTGGCCGGGGTCTCCGATCCCGAGCAGAAGCGGAAGATCATCGGCCGCGAGTTCATCCGCGTCTTCGAGCAGGCCCAGGCCGAGCTCGTCGCCGAGGCGGGCGCGGCCGGCGAGGACGTCGCGTTCCTCGTGCAGGGCACGCTCTACCCGGACGTCGTCGAGTCCGGCGGCGGCACCGGCACCGCCAACATCAAGTCCCACCACAACGTGGGCGGCCTCCCCGACGACATCGAGTTCCAGCTCGTCGAGCCGCTGCGGCAGCTGTTCAAGGACGAGGTCCGGATGGTCGGCCAGGAGCTCGGCCTGCCGGAGGAGATCGTCCAGCGCCAGCCGTTCCCCGGCCCCGGTCTCGGTATCCGGATCGTCGGCGAGGTCACCAAGGACCGGCTCGACCTGCTGCGCGAGGCCGACGCCATCGCCCGCGAGGAGCTGACCGCGGCCGGACTCGACCGCGACATCTGGCAGTGCCCGGTGGTCCTCCTGGCCGACGTCCGCTCGGTCGGCGTCCAGGGCGACGGCCGCACCTACGGTCACCCGATCGTGCTGCGCCCCGTCTCCTCCGAGGACGCGATGACGGCCGACTGGTCGCGTCTGCCGTACGAGGTCCTGGCGAAGATCTCCACCCGCATCACCAACGAGGTCGCCGACGTCAACCGCGTCGTCCTCGACGTGACGAGCAAGCCGCCGGGCACCATCGAGTGGGAGTGACCCCCACCGCGGGGCCGATGCCGATGCCGTCGCTCGTTCATCCGGGCGGCGGCATCGCCGTGTCCGGGGCCGCCGCTCCGGCGAATAGATGCGTGATCGCTCTGGCCACCTGCGGTGACCGGCGGTAGCTTCCGTCCGAATGCCCTGGGAGCCCCGAGGAGTCGTCATGCCCGAGCCCACGCCGATCCCCGTCGAACAACTGCAGTTCGCGATGCCGCCCGTCCACGAGTCGGTCGGCGAGGAACGCGCGCACCGCAAGGAGCGGCTGGCCGGGGCGTTGCGGCTGTTCGGTGAGTACGGGTACGAGGACGGGGTTTCCGGTCACCTCACCGCGCGGGACCCGGAGTTCGCCGACTGCTTCTGGGTCAACCCGTTCGGCGCCCCCTTCGACGGGATGAGCCGGGAGGATCTGATCCTGGTCAACGGCGACGGGCAGGTCGTCGAGGGGCGCCACCACGTCAATCAGGCGGCGTTCGCCGTCCACGCCCAGGTGCACCGGGCGCGCCCGGACGTCGTCGCCGTCGCGCACACCCACTCCCTGCACGGCCGGGCGCTGTCCACGCTCGGCGAATTCATCGAGCCGATCACCCAGGAATCCTGCGCGTTCTACGAGGATCACGCGGTCTACCAGGCCTACACGGGGGTCGTGGTCGACGAGGACGAGGGGCACCGGATCGCGGCCGCGCTCGGAACCCGCAAGGCGATCATTCTGCGCAACCACGGGCTGCTGACGGTCGGTGACTCGGTGGACGCGGCCGCCTGGTGGTTCCTCACCATGGAGCGCTCCTGCCAGGTGCAGCTGACCGCGCGAGCGGCCGGCAAGCCGGTGCTGATCGAGCACCGGGACGCCGTCGCCACCCGCGAACAGCTCGGCAGCGACCTGGTGGCCTGGATCAATTACCAGCCGCTGTGGAAGCGGATCGCTCGAACGTTCTGACGATCTGCGCGTCCGGACCTCCCCGATGCGGCACCTGACCGTCCCGTACGGCACAATTCGCAGCAATAGGTGGTCAGTTGGCAGTACTGGGGCGGGAAAGGGCGGCGTTCTCCGTGGCGTTGGACGAGGCACGACAAGGCGCGCACGGCGGTGGCTGTACGTGCGGCGACTGCCCGCACGGAGCGCGCGAGGGGCACCGGCGCGCGGTGGCCGCCTTCCTGGCCAAACGGGACGGACTCGCCGCGGGCCAGGGCCTGCCGACCGGCGTCGCCCAGTCCGCGTCCGCGACCCGTCAGTGGGTCTCCGACGAGCTGACCGAGTCGGCCCGCACGGTCGCCGAACGCAGCCGGGAGGAGGGCGACGCCTGGCTCCACCGGGTCTGGCAGCGCACCCTGGCCGTCGTCTGGGGGAGCGTCGCCGTGCTCGTCATCGGCGAGTCGGTCACCGCGATCGGCGCGGGCTGGTCGACCGCCCGTACCGCCGGTCTGCTCGCCGGGGTCGTCACCGCGGCACTGCTGACCGGCGCCGCCCGCTTCCACCGGGCCCGCGGCGGCGTTCTCGCCCCGCTGATCGGCGAGGACAACCGGCTCTCCACCTCCCGTGCGGTCGCCGTCGCCTGGGTGCTGCTCGCCGTCTTCTCCGTACTCGTCCTCGCGCTGCAGCTGGCAGGGGCCTCCGGCCACGCGGAGCGCGACGCGCTGATCGACGGTCTGGAACTGGCGCGTGGCGCCGGGGTGCTGACCGTGCTGGCGCTGGTGTGCGCCGTCGCCGTGCTCGTGCGCCGGGTGGTGACCGTACGCGTCCTCGCGCAGCGCCTGCAGAAGCTGCGGGGGGACCGGCCGCGCGCCGCCGATCTGCTCACCGACGACTCCGGGCGCGGCAGTTTCACGGATGTGCAGTACGTGCTGGTGAGCGCTGTAGCCGTCCTCTTCTCCGCGGTCCGGCTGGCCCGCCGGCCCGAGCAGCTTCCCGATCTGCCCTGGGGGCTGGCCCTGCTGGTGGCGGTCTCCGCGGCGACGTACTTCGCGGGGAAGCACGCGGAGGGCGGGCGCCCGGTCGTGCTGTCCGTCGTACGGGCCCGGGAGGCCGGTGACCTGGACGCGCCGATCCGTACCGGCGACGACATCGAGATCCGCGGCGCGGGCTTCGTGCCGCCCGGCGCCGGGGCCCCGGACCGGCTGGCCCGCATGGTGGTCCGGATCGGCCGGGTCCATGTCCATGTCCCGCTGATCCCGGTCACCGGAGGCTTCGCCAACCCGACCGACACCGTGCTCACCGTGCCGGTCCCGGTGGAGGTGGAACCTGGGCGGGTGGACGTCCAGGTCGTGACAGCCGCCGGGGTGGAGACGAACCGGGTCGAGATCGACGTCACGGACTAGATGCGACAGACCGTCCTCCCCCGGCCGCCGCTCGGGTTTGATCGAACCGCGGGGCAGCTGAGCAGCCCGTTCGCCGCGTACGTATGGTCTGGTGACGGGTCGACGGAAGGGCGGGGTCTTATGCGTGGGTATGGCGCGAATTCGCGAGGTCTGGGCGAGGTGGTAAGCATCCGGGAGCTGGCGCGGGAGCATGCCCTGCTGCCGCTGCGGATCTTTCTCGGTGTCACCTTTCTCTATGCCGGGCTCGACAAACTGACGGACAGTGCCTTCTTCCGCGCCACCGGCCCCGGCTCCATCGGCGAGACGATGCACGCGGCGCGCGACTCCGCCGCGATCCCGGCCCTCGTCGATCTCGCACTGAAGAGCCCGGGAGCCTTCGGGTACGCCATCGCCCTCGGTGAGATCGCCGTGGGCATCGGCACGCTGATCGGGCTCCGGGCCCGGCTCGCCGCACTCGGCGGGGCGCTGATCTCACTGAGCCTGTGGCTGACCGTGAGCTGGCAGGTCAAGCCGTACTACTTCGGCAACGACCTGGCCTACCTCATGGCCTGGCTGCCGCTGGTGCTCTGCGGCGCCGCGTCGTTCTCCGTGGACGCTTTCCTTGCGTCGCGACGGCGACGGATACGGTAGCCGATCCACGTCGTGGTCGCGGCGAGCCAGAGGCCGCCGAAGAACACCGGGAAGAAGAAGACCCAGGGGGCGTCCCAGGTGCCCGCCGCGTCCGCCGCGTAACCGGCGGCGAGGGCGAGCATCGCGATCCCCGCGACCGCCCGGCCCGGCCGGATCTCATGACGCAGCACGAATGACCTCCACCTGTCCGATACCGACTTCCAGATCCAGCTCGACCGTGCCCGCCGGGGTGACGCCCGCGGGCGGGGCGATCGTGCGGTGTTCCTTCCGCGACGGGCTGATGTCCACATTGCCCGGCGGATCGCCCGGCAGCCGGATGTCGCCGATCCCGGCGTCCGCCCGCACCTGGAGCGTCGCCGCCTTCGGTACGACGACGACCGCCCGGCCCGCGCCCACCCCCAGCCGCGTCCGGACCGTGTCCCCCTCCGGGACCGGCACCTTCGACAGGTCGAGTCTGCCGACACCGCTGCCCAGCTCGTACCGCGGCTGGACCGCGGCGACCGACGCCGGGCGCCATTCCTCCCGTACCCAATGGGTGCTGATGTCCTTCGGCAGCGCGGCCGCGCCCGCCAGCAGCGCCGCCGTGATCATTGCCAGCAGGACGGTGCCGAACCCGGTCCTGCCGAGAAAGGTGCTGACCAGCATCCCCGCACCGAACACGGCGAGCGCCGCGGCCAGGCCGAACTGCAGGCTCGTACCGAGCGGATGCGTGTGCCAGCTGAGCCCCGCGCCCAGACCGCCCGCGATCAGGGCGAGCAGAAAGACCAGGCCGCCGATCGAGCGTGGCCCCCGGTTGGCCCGGGTCGGCTCGGGTGCGCGGTACGGGGAGTCCGCCGCCCTGCGGGGTACCGGCGGACCGTCGGCCACCGCACCCGCCGGGCCCCACAGATACCCCGGTCCCACCGGCCCGGACGTGCCGTCCTTGACGATCGGATCCCGCCACCAGGACGGGCTGCCCGGCGACGGCGGCGCTTTCACCTCCGGCGGGGCGTCCGCCACCGCCTGCGCGGCGGCCGTCGGGTGCAGCGGGTCGTCGGGCGCGGCGGTCCTGCGGTGCTGCGTCCACACGCTGAAACCGACGATCGCGAGCGTCAGCTCTATCGCGGACAACGCCAGCGTGCCCCCGTTGCCCAGCATGGACAGGAAGAGCCCGCAGCCGATCAGCGCGAACAGCGCCGCGATCAGCGACGCCCCCTCGACCCGGCCGGACAGCAGCCTGCGTACCTCGTTCTCCTCCTCGCCCTCCAGCGGGAGCAGCAGCCACGCGAAGCCGTAGAAGATCAGGCCGACTCCACCGGCCACCGACAGCACACCGATCACGATCCGGAAGATCACTGGGTCCACGTCGCAGTACCGGCCGAGTCCGCCGCACACCCCGGCCACCACTTTCTGCCGCGAGCTGCGCTGCAGCTGCGGTCTCGGTGCGGGCGGGGGTGCGACGCCGGGCGCGGCGTCCTGGGGAACGGTCATGGCTCCATGGTGACGGGCGGCCGACGCCGACGGGACCCGGGCCGACCCTGGCCGATCCCTGATATTGGTTCCCCCGGACCCTGAAGGGCGCCGTCGCGGCATGCGGCGGGTGCGACCTGCCCGTCTCAGGGTCGAAGTGGGGGCAGACCCTGATACCGCCGCGCACACCCGCCATGTGACGATCGGGGCATGCCGACCGCCACACCCCGAGCCGCAAGCTCCCTCAGCGCCGACCCGGAGGAGCCGCCGCTGCGCAAGCTGTACCGCAGCGCCGACGGACGGCTGCTCGGCGGCGTCGCGCGCGGTCTCGCCGGACATGCCGGGCTGCCCGTCGTCTGGGTGCGGTTCGTCTTCCTCGGACTGTTCTTCGCGGACGGCCTCGGGGCTCTGCTCTATGCCGTGTTCTGGATCGTCGTCCCGCTCGGCGTCGGCGGTGTCGAGGCTCCGCGCTCCGTCTTCGAGACGGCTCCCGACGGCCGGCGCAGGATCCGCAAGCCCGACAAGGGGCAGGTGTTCGCTCTCCTCGCGCTCCTCATCGGTGCCGTCATCTTCGTCGGCAACGTCGACATGGGCAGCGAGGCCGACCGTTACATCTGGCCGACGCTGCTGATCGGCGCTGGCTCCGTCCTGGTGTGGCGGCAGGCCGACAACGCCCGCCGGGCCCGCTGGATGGAGGTCGGAGGTCGCCGCCGGGTCCTGCATCTGGCCCGGGCGCTGGCCGGGGTCGCCCTGGTCGGCCTGGGACTCGCCGTGTTCATCGTGGTACGCGGCTCCGCGGCCCAGCTCGGCAATGTCCTGACCGCGGCGATCGCCGTCCTCACAGGCATCGCGCTACTGGCCGGTCCCTACCTCGTACGCATGACCCAGGACCTCTCCGAGGAACGCACGATGCGCATCAGGGCCCAGGAGCGCGCCGAGGTCGCCGCCCATGTCCATGACTCGGTGCTGCACACCCTCACCCTGATCCAGCGCAACGCGGAGGACGCGGGCGAGGTCCGCAGACTGGCCCGCGCGCAGGAGCGCGAACTGCGCAACTGGCTGTACAACCCCGAGGGCACCGGCAAGGACGAGGACGACGAACCCGAGACCCTCGCCGAGGCGGTCAAGCGCGCCGCCGCCGAGGTCGAGGACAAGCACGGGGTTCCGCTGGAGGTCGTCGTCGTCGGCGACTGCCCGCTGGACGAGAAGCTGGCCGCGCAGATGCAGGCCGCACGCGAGGCGATGGTCAATGCCGCCAAGTACGGTGGCGAGGGCGGCGCCGTGCAGGTCTACGCCGAGGTCGAGGGCCGCACGGTCTTCGTCTCGGTGCGCGACCGGGGCCCGGGATTCGATCTGGACTCCGTACCGGGGGACAGAATGGGCGTACGAGAATCAATCATCGGCCGGATGCAGCGCAACGGCGGTACGGCGCGGCTGCGTTCGGTGCCCGGCGGGGGCACGGAAGTCGAGCTGGAGATGGAGAGGGCGAGCGAATGACGGAGACCACCGAAACGGCCGGGGGCCCGGAGCGCCGGGTACGGGTCGTGCTCGTCGACGACCACCGGATGTTCCGCACCGGAGTCCAGGCCGAGATCGGCCGCACCGAGGAGACCGGTGTCGAGGTCGTCGGCGAGGCCGCCGACGTCGACCAGGCGGTCACCGTCATCACGGCGACCCGCCCCGAGGTCGTCCTCCTCGACGTGCACCTGCCGGGCGGCGGCGGCGTCGAGGTGCTGCGCCGCTGCGCCCCGCTGATGGGCACGGTCGAGAACTCGGTGCGGTTCCTTGCGCTGTCCGTCTCCGACGCCGCCGAGGATGTCATCGGTGTCATCCGCGGCGGCGCCCGCGGCTACGTCACCAAGACGATCACTGGCACCGACCTGGTCGATTCGGTCTTCCGGGTGCAGGAAGGCGACGCGGTGTTCTCGCCCCGGCTGGCCGGCTTCGTCCTCGACGCGTTCGCCTCGACGGACGCACCCCCGGTCGACGAGGACCTGGACCGGCTGACACAGCGCGAGCGCGAGGTGCTGAGGCTGATCGCGCGCGGCTATGCGTACAAGGAGATCGCCAAGCAGCTCTTCATTTCGGTGAAGACGGTCGAGTCGCATGTCTCGGCGGTGCTGCGGAAGCTCCAGCTGTCGAACCGGCACGAGCTGACGCGGTGGGCGACGGCCCGACGGCTGGTCTGACGGCCTCCCCCACTCCCTGCCGTGGGGGAGGCCGTGAGTCAGCTGTTCTCCCGTTCGGGGTCGACGGAGATGTTGAGTTTCTCGCCGACCCTTCGGTAGCCGATGCCCGCGTAGATCCGTTCCACAGCGGCGTCGGCCGGCTCCAGCCACACCACCCGGCAGCCCCGCGCGAACGCGGCCGCGGTCAGATGGGCGGATAGTGCGGCACCGATGCCGCGGCGGCGGAAGGCGTCGGCGACGGCGAGACCGGTCAGTTCGGTGAGGCCGTCGACCGGGACCGAGCAGCCGCCCGCGCCCGCCGGGGTGCCGTCGAGGGTGGCGAGCGCCGCCACTCCGCCGCCCGTCACCGCGTCGCGCAGCCACGCGGCTTGGCCGCCCTCGGGCTCCCCGGTCCCGCCGTACCCGTGGTGCTGTACGCGGGCGGCGGCGTCGAACTCGGCGTCGGTGGCCGGTTCGGCCAGCACGAGGGTGTCGACGGGCTTCGGCGGCAGGAGGCCGCCGGGTGTGCACGCCAGGATCGGCGGGCGGTCCTCGACGGTGAACCCGGCGGCGAGAAGGGCGGGTTCGACCGCGGATGCCCAGCCAGGCAGATACTCCAGGCGCGGCATCCGGTCCCGTTCGCGAAATGCGGCGATCAGCTCCTGCACGTCGGTCGCGGTCGGTTCGGCGTCCCGGTCCGGGATCTGGTAATTGGCGTACTTCAGCGACCAGTTCGGGTTGTGGCGGACGGTGAACGGGCCGACCCGGAGGTGGCCGGGGGAGCGGAGGGCGAGTGTCTGGGCGTAGGTCTGGACGTCGGTGTCCATGGGCATACGGGGTTCCCCTTCGACCGGTCCGGCGGGACTTTGGACTCAGAGGGGCTCACCAAATGGGCGCCCGGCTCGCGGCGTCTGGCACGCACGCTCGCCGCGTTGCCGAAAGGCCCTAGTAGCTCTTTCCTCAAGCTCTCGGCTCCGTTCGAGCAGGGGAGACCCCATCCGAGGACCTTCCGACGCCTTGCGAGCGCACGCACCAGACGCCGCGAGCTGATCGGACTCCCATTTGGTGAGCCCCTCTCAGGACTGCGAACTGTGCAGCAAGGGAGCCTATGCGACCCGGGTCGCTCCCGCGAAGGGCATGTTGTCGATCGGCGCGATGCGGACCGGCGCTCCGGGGTGCGGCGCGTGGATCATCTGTCCATCGCCGATGTAGAGACCGACATGGCTGATCCCGGAGTAGAAGAACACCAGGTCGCCGGGGGCGAGTTCAGAGCGGGAGATGTTCCGGCCGGCGTTGATCTGGGTGTATGTGGTGCGGGGGAGCGAGACGCCGGCGGAGCGCCAGGCGGCCTGGGTGAGCCCGGAGCAGTCGAACGAGGACGGTCCGGTCGCGCCCCAGACGTACGGCTTGCCGAGCGCCCCGTAGGCGAACGCGATGGCCTCCGCGGCGCGGGCGTTGGGGGCCTGGGCGGTGCCTAAGCGCGGGGCGCTGCGATTCGCGCGGGCGGCGGCGCGGGCGGTGTCCGAGCGTTCGAACTCGGCGCGCTCCGCGGGTGAGAGGGTGTCGAGGAGCTTCTGGGCCTCCGCCAGTCTGGCCCTGACCGTCGCCCGGTGCTTCTTCAGGTCGGCCCGGCGGGCGGTGAGGTCCGCCAGCTCGTCCTTCGCCTCCGCGCGCAGCTGGGCGATCTCGGTGACCTGCCGTTGCACATGGGAGACCTCGGCTGCCTGGCGGTCGACGGCCCGGTCCACGTACGAGGCCCGTTGCAGATACTGGTCGGGGTCCGAGGACAGCGCCAGCTGCACGGCGGGGTCGAGGCCGCCGGTGCGGTACTCCGCGGCGGCGAGCGAACCGAGTGCGTCGCGGGAGGCGTTGAGGCGTTCGGTCCTGCGTGCGGCCTCGTCGCGCAGTGCGTTCAGGGACTTGGCGGCGGCGGTCGCCTTCTCCTTCGCGCCGTTGTACTGCTCGGTGGCGACCTCGGCGTCGTGGTACAGCCGGTCCACCGCGGCCTTGATCCGGGCGGGGGTGGGCTGTGGTTCGGCGTGCGCGGAGCCCGGCAGGGCGGCGGCGGTCGCCGCCGCGGCGAAGGCGAGGGTGGCTGCGGTGCGGGCGGCGGAGCCGGGGTGCGGACGCTGCCTGGGTTTCCGATGCGCTGCCACGGGGGCGGGGCTCCTTGCGTCGACTGCCCGTCGGGGCCTACCGGCGGGCCGCTGAGGTCCGGCGGCGGGACGCCAACAGGGGGAGCGGCCCGCCGCCGGATTTCTCGGCGGGGTGACCGGGCTGCCGTCCGGGTGCGGAGCGGTGGTGAAGCCGGCCACCTGGACAGGGACGCTAAGCCCGGGGCGCTGGGAAGAGTCGCAATGACGGTTATTGCCTGAATTTGGCGATGAGGTGTCGTTGAGTGACTGGAAAATTACACCAGAGTCGGGCACTCGGTGCAGATGCAAGCGAAATACCAAGGAGCCCCCACCTCGCCGAAGAGGGGTGATATGGCCCCGGCTAGGCTGCTGCCTCATGGACGTACTCATCAATGTCTTCGTCGCGCTGCACATCATCGGTATCGCCTCCCTCCTGGGCGGCTTCCTGACCCAGATGAAGGCGATGGGCGCGGGCACGGCACGCTTCGTCCCGGCGATGCTGCACGGCGCGCTGACCATGCTGGTCACCGGCGTCGCGCTGGTCGGGCTCAACCAGGCCGACGGCCACTCGGTCAACAACATCAAGATCGGCGTGAAGCTGGCGGTCCTGGTGGTGATCCTCGCGCTGGTCTACATCAAGCGGGACGAGGAGAAGGCCGAGAAGGGCGTGTTCGCGGCGGTCGGCGGACTGACGGTCGCCAATATCTTCATCGCGATGCTCTGGACCTGAGCCGGACCACGCACATGCGCGAGTGAGCCCCTGCCGGGTCCGGCAGGGGCTCACTCGCGCATGAGGGCCCGCCGCTACGCCGGGCGCACGCTGCCGTAGATCGGCATGTAGTAGATCGACTCCTCGCGGACGTTCGCCCCCGGCTTCGGGGCGTGGATCATCATGCCGTCGCCCTTGTAGATACCGACGTGGCTGATGTCGTCGTAGAAGAAGACGAGGTCGCCCGGCTGAAGGTCGGCCGTGGCTATCCGGGTGCCGACCTCCACCTGGTCCCAGGTGGTGCGGGGGATGTCGACGCCCGCCGCCTTCCAGGCGGCCTGGGTCAGCCCCGAGCAGTCGTAGGAGGAGGGGCCCGTGGCTCCCCAGACATACGGCTTGCCGATCTGGGCGCGGGCGAAGGCGAGAACCTTCTCGGCCTTCGAGGTGGCGCTGGTGTCCGAGCCGGTCCCGGTTCCCGCGCCCGTCCCCGTGCCCGTGCCGCCGGTGGAGCCGGCCTCCTTCGCCGCCGCCTCGGCCTTGCGGTCCGCCTCGGCCTTGGCGGCGGCCTGCCGGCGGGCGAGTTCCTCCGCCTTGCGCTTGGCCTCCGCCTCCTTCTCGCGCTCCAGCGCCGCCAGCCGCGCTTTCTCCTCGGCCGTCAGCTTCGACAGCATCGCGCGCGCCTCGCCCAGCTTCTTCTGGACGGATTGTTTGCTGGTCCGGAGCGTGGCCTGGGACTCGGTGAGCGTCTCCAGGCTCTGCACCGCCTCGGTGCGCTTCTTCGCCGCCGCTGCCTGCTGCGTACGGAAGTCCGTGACCGCCTTCTGCTGCTGGGCGGTCATCCGGTTCATCAGCTGGTTCTGGTCGAAGTACGACTGCGGGTCGTCGGCCAGGAAGAAGGTGGCGGTCGGGGCGATGGAGCCGGTGCGGTACTGCGCGGCCGCGTAGTTGCCGAGGGTCCTGCGCGCCTCGTTCAGCTTGTCGGCGCGCTCGGCCACGTCCTCCAGCAGGGCGTCCACCTTGCCGCGCTGCGTGGCGGAGGCCTCCTTCGCCCTGTTGTACTGCTGGGTCGCGGTGCCCGCCTGCCGGTAGAGGTCGTCGACCTTCTTCTGTACGTCCTCGATGCTGGGCTTGGGTGCGCCCGGAGCGGCCATGGCGCTCTGGGTCGACAGCAGGGTCACCCCTGCCAGTGCGGCCGTCGTGAGCCCGACGGCGGGGGTGGTGGTGCGTGCCCGGCTGCGCGGTTTGCGGTGCGATGCCAAAGCCGGCGTCTCCTTCCGTGGACCGCCTACCGGGTTAGCTGTCGGGTTCGGGCGGAACGGAAGGCTGCCCTACGGTCCGAGTGGGGATTTGGACCGATTCACCCCGGTTTTTCCTATGGGTCCCCGGTTCCGAACTCCCCTGTGGGCAGCGCGGATTCGGCGTGGGAGCCCGCTCGGCGTGGTTCGCCTCAAGGGGGTACGGGCCGCCCGAGGGAGCACGCTAGCCAACCGTGTTGCCGCTGTGAAGGTTGATGTTCGATATGCCCGATACGTTTTCGTGACCTTGGTGTAGAGGGGCCGGAAGGCGTGGTCCGGGCCCTGATTTCCTTACGGGGCGTGGGTGGCTGCTCCCCGTACGTAGGCGCCTTCCGGTCGCGCTTCTCCATGCGGCCGCAGAGTGTCGGTGCGTCGCCCTAGACTCGTGAGGCGATGAGCAGCCTCTTTGACGACAGTTTCCTGGCCGGCCTCCAGCACCCGGAGGAAGAACCCCCGCCGCCCCCCGAGGACTCCGCACCCGAAGCGGTGCCGGAGGACCTCTTCGCGGGCGTGTTCGACGCGCCCCCGCCGCCTCGGGACGCGTACTACCGGGACGGCGCCCACCGCCCCGCCATCGACTCCGCTGCCCTGCTCGACGGGCTGAACACCGAGCAGCGCGCCGCGGTCGTGCACGCCGGATCGCCGCTGCTCATCGTCGCCGGCGCGGGCTCCGGCAAGACCCGGGTGCTCACCCACCGCATCGCCCACCTGCTGGCCGAGCGCGGCGTGCACCCCGGCCAGATCCTGGCGATCACCTTCACCAACAAGGCCGCGGGCGAGATGAAGGAGCGCGTCGAGCAGCTCGTCGGACCGCGCGCCAACGCCATGTGGGTCATGACGTTCCACAGCGCGTGCGTCCGGATTTTGCGCCGCGAGTCGAAGCGGCTCGGCTTCACCTCGTCGTTCTCGATCTACGACGCGGCCGACTCCAAGCGGCTGATGGCCCTGGTCTGCCGCGATCTGGACCTCGACCCGAAGCGCTTCCCACCGAAGTCGTTCACGGCCAAGGTCTCGAACCTGAAGAACGAGCTGATCGACGAGGAGACCTTCGCCGGCCAGGCTGCGGACGGCTTCGAGAAGACGCTCGCCCAGGCGTACGCGATGTACCAGTCCCGGCTGCGCGAGGCCAACGCACTGGACTTCGACGACATCATCATGACGACGGTCCATCTGCTCCAGGCGTTCCCCGACGTCGCCGAGCACTACCGCCGCCGCTTCCGGCACGTCCTCGTCGACGAGTACCAGGACACCAACCACGCGCAGTACACGCTCGTACGCGAACTGGTCGGCCCGGCCGGAGAGGCCGACGCCCCCGCCGAGCTCTGCGTCGTGGGTGACGCCGACCAGTCGATCTACGCCTTCCGCGGCGCGACGATCCGCAACATCCTCCAGTTCGAGGAGGACTACCCGAACGCGACGACGATCCTGCTGGAGCAGAACTACCGCTCCACGCAGACGATCCTCTCCGCCGCCAACGCGGTCATCGAGCGCAACGAGAGCCGCCGCCCCAAGAACCTCTGGACGAAGGCGGGCGAGGGCGCCCGGATCACCGGCTACGTCGCGGACACCGAGCACGACGAGGCGCAGTTCGTCGCCGACGAGATCGACCGGCTGACCGACGCGGGCGACGCGAAGGCCGGCGACGTCGCGATCTTCTACCGGACGAACGCGCAGTCCCGTGTCTTCGAAGAGATCTTCATCCGCGTCGGCCTGCCCTACAAGGTCGTCGGCGGCGTGCGCTTCTACGAGCGCAAGGAGGTCCGGGACATCCTGGCCTACCTCCGGGTCCTCGCCAACCCCGAGGACACCGTTCCGCTGCGCCGCATCCTCAACGTGCCCAAGCGCGGTATCGGCGACCGCGCCGAGGCGATGATCGACGCCCTGTCGCTGCGTGAGAAGATCACGTTCCCGCAGGCACTGCGCCGCGTCGACGAGGCGTACGGCATGGCGGCCCGCTCGGCCAACGCCGTCAAGCGGTTCAACACGCTGATGGAGGAACTGCGTACGATCGTCGAGTCCGGCGCGGGCCCCGCCGTGGTGCTGGAGGCGGTGCTGGAGCGGACCGGCTATCTCGCCGAGCTCCAGGCGTCCACCGACCCGCAGGACGAGACCCGCATCGAGAACCTTCAGGAACTCGCCGCCGTCGCGCTCGAATTCGAGCAGGAGCGGGGGGAGTCCGCCGGAGAAGAAGGTGCGGGCACGGGCACACTCGCCGAGTTCCTGGAGAAGGTCGCGCTCGTCGCCGACTCCGACCAGATCCCCGACGAGGACGAGGACGGCTCCGGCGTCATCACGCTGATGACGCTGCACACGGCCAAGGGGCTCGAATTCCCGGTGGTCTTCCTGACCGGCATGGAGGACGGCGTCTTCCCGCACATGCGCGCCCTGGGACAGGTCAAGGAGCTGGAGGAGGAGCGGCGCCTCGCGTACGTCGGCATCACCCGTGCCCGTGAGCGGCTCTACCTGACGCGGGCGGCGATGCGCAGTGCGTGGGGTCAGCCCTCGTACAACCCGCCGTCGCGGTTCCTGGAGGAGATCCCGGACCAGCACCTGGAGTGGAAGCGGACCGGGCCGATGGCGGCCCCGGCCGGACCGACGTCGGGGAGCACGTCGTCGCTGTCCTCGTCGCGCGCCCGCTCGGGCCCCTCGGGCTTCGCGACCCGGCGCACCTCGGACAAGCCGACGGTCACGCTGGTGGTCGGGGACCGGGTCACGCACGACCAGTTCGGGCTCGGCACGGTGACGGCGGTCGAGGGGATCGGCGACCAGGCGAAGGCGACGGTCGACTTCGGGGACGAGCGGCCGAAGAAGCTGCTGCTGCGGTACGCGCCGGTGCAGAAGCTCTAGGGCCTCTCGTCCGGCTTGATCCAAACGGAAGACCCCAGGAGTCCGCCCCGGAGCCGGCGGGGCGGGCGCGAGTGCCCGCCCCCTGCCGACGGATAGGGCCTGCGCCGTGGCGGGCTCTGCTGCTCAGGTTGGGTCGAGGCCGTGGCTCCGGAGCCAGGGCAGCGGGTCTATGGCCGCTCCGCCACCGGGTCGGACCTCGAAGTGCAGGTGCGGGCCGGTGGAGTTGCCGGAGTCGCCGGAGTACGCGATGACGTCACCCGCCTTGACCGGGCCCGAGCGGATCCTGGTGCTGCTGAGGTGGCAGTACCAGGTCTCGGTGCCGTCGGCCGTGGTGACGATGGCCATGTTCCCGTAGGCGCTGTTCCACTGGGTGCGTACGGTGCCGTCGGTCGCGGCCATCACCGGAGTGCCGTACGAGACGGGGAAGTCGATGCCCGTGTGCACGGACATCCAGTTGACGCCCGCCTGGCCGAAGTAGGCGCTGAGGCCGTGCTCCTTGACCGGCAGGAGGAACTTGGGCCGCAGCGCCTCTTTCCGGGCGGCCTCCTCCTCGCGCTTCTTCTTCTCGGCGGCCTGCCGTTCCCTCAGGTCGATGCGCTCCTGGGTGCGGCTGGCGCGGTCGGCGAAGTTCTCGGCGTTGGCTCTGACGTTGGCGATCTGGGTGTCCAGCTTGTTGTTGGCGGCGGCCGGCTTGACGCTGCCGGGGTCGGCGGCCGCCATCGACATGGTGTCGTCCTTGGTGTCCCCGCCGCTGCCGAGTCCGCCGACGGAGGCGGCGGCGATACCGGCGACGCTCATCACGCAGGCGGAGGGCACGGCGACGGTGAGAAGAGCGGAACGCTTGGCGGGGGTACGACGCCGGCCGCGGCTGCCACCGCCGCCGCGGGTGACGGAACGGCTCGCAGGGCGGGGGATGCCGACGGGGTGGTCCACCGCCCGGTCTGCCCGGTCTGCCTGGTCTGCCGCGTCGTCCGAAACGGCGCCGAGGTCCGGGTCCACGTCGACGACGCCGAACTCGGAGGTCGCGGTGATGTCCGCGGGCTCCGTGGTCGCGGCCGGCGGGTAGGGCTCGTACGGAGCGTAGGAACCCTGGTCCTCGTACACCTCGTACGCGGCCTGTTCGGGTTCGTACGACTCGTGCGCGGTGTGCGCGGTTTGCTGTTCGTGCTCGGGCGCGGCGCCGGTGTTCCAGGCAGTGGCGTCGTACGCGCCGGTGTCGTAGGCGGCCGTCCCGGCCGTCGCCCATTGGCCGTTCTGGTGCCAGCCGTTGGTGTCCCACTCGCCCGAGGTGTCCGGAGCGCCGCCCTGCACGGGGATGTCCGGGGCTTCCGGCATCCAGGTCGCGGTGGTGTCGTACTGCTGCGGGTGCTGGGTCCCGTACGCGGCATAGGGGGCGTACGCGGCGGTCTGATGTGCGCCGGTGTCCCACTGGGCGGAGTCGTACTGGCCGCTGTACCCGGCCTGTCCGATGTCGTAGCCGCTGCGGTAGCCGGTGGTGTCGTACGTGCCGTCGTAGCTGCCCGGGAGGGAGCCGAAGAGCGGGTCGCTGTCGTAGCTGCCCGTGGAGTGGCTGCCGTAACCGACATGCCCGGCGTGGGGGTGCTGGTCGTTCACCAACTTCTCTCTCGCCTCGGCAGCAGGACCTGGGTCTGGGGACCCGGTGGGGGAATCCCAGGGGAAAGCAGTGGCCGCGACTGTACCCGGCAGTACGCGACGGCGACAATCTTCGTCAGGTCCTGGGCTCGCAGGAAACGGGCAATCGGCCGTCTTTCGGGGGCTGTGCACAGACCCTTGGCTCTATGTTCGAAACATGTTCTATTCGATGGGCCTCGGGCGGCGGAGAGTTGCTGTCCGCTGTCGCCGAACCTTGAGCACATGCCATCGAACCGTGACGGATGCTCGTTCGTGACATCGAAGGCTGAGACCGACCGGCACATGGGGGGTGGGAGAAGAAGCGGGGCCGGGTGCGTGCAGCTGCAAGGCGGGGGAGGCCGTTAGGGCTCACCGCAGCCTCAGGGCAGGTGCGGCCGGACCGGTCACGCCACCGACGTGGCTCCTGGGTTTCCTGCTGGTCCGGTGGCTCCTTTTTCGGCGGTCCCCGGGGGTCCTGCGACTTGGGCGGCCCCTGAGGCTTCCGTGGTCCTTGGGCCTTCCGCGTCTACGGCCATTGATGCGCGGGATTCCAGCGCCTGGCGGACCGCGGCGGCGACGGCCGGGTGCACGGGGAGCGCGAGATGGCCGATACCGCAGACGCGTACATTCAGCGCGTCGAGATCCGGATGGTCGATGCGGGCTGCCTCGGCCGGGACGATCACCCGGTCCAGTTCACTCCAGAAGCTCACGAACCGGGTGCGGCAGCCGGGTGCCGGCCTGCGCAGTTCCTCGATCGGTGCGGAGCCCGTACGGATCTGGCGCACGATGGGGTGAGCACTCGCCAGCGGGGCGACAGCCGTGCCCCCGTGCGGTGTGCCGAGGGTGACCAGGGTGCGGACCCGCTGGTCACCGCCCAGCCGCTGTACGTAATACCGGGCGATCAGGCCACCGAGGCTGTGGCCGACGATGTCGACCTCTTGGTGACCGGTGCGGGCGCAGATCTCCTCGACGTGCCGGCCGAGAAGTTCGGCGGCCGTGCGGATGTCACAGGTCAGCGGTGAGTAGTTGAGGGACTCCAGATGGTGCCAGCCGTGCCGGGCGAGGGAACGGCGCAGCAGGACGAAGACGGAGCGGTTGTCGATGAACCCGTGCAGGAGCACGACGGGCGGCCGCTCGACGCTCTCGGTGGGCAGGGCCCGGGCTCCGGCCGGTGCGGTGGGCGGCTGTTCGGCCGGGGGCGTCGCGTCACGCCGCTCCCCGGTCATGCCCGAGGGGTAGACGAGTACGTGCCCGACGAGCACGACCAGCTCCAGCGCGGTGGCTCTCAGCAGTGCCGATGACAGCCAGGTGCGGCGCAGACACGGCTGGCGCAGCAGTAGCGGATGAAAAGGCAGGACCTTCATGGCCGACCTCCTGCTTCGGCGCACGGGAGGCGGCTCAAGTCCCCGTATGCCCTCATGGGGCGCCGTGGCAGAGGCGCGGGTGGCTGGTCGGACCACCATGTCGACGGGCCGTACCACCGTGCCGTGCGGCTGACGGCGCGGTGGTACGGCGACCTCGTTGCGGCTCCCCTTGCCTCCGTGGCCCGCGCGGCAGGTGTGCCGCGTGATGCGGGAACGGGGCCTGGCGAACATGTCCCAGGTGTGATTTCCCCCTCCCGGCCCACCGCGAAACGGCGGGTTGCGGGATGCTGTCGATAACGTTCGTTCACATCCCCGGCCCTTTCCGGCACGGGAGACGCATGTGGAGGCAGTGATGGGTGTGACCGGTCCGATCCGTGTGGTGGTGGCCAAGCCGGGCCTGGACGGCCATGATCGCGGGGCCAAGGTGATCGCGCGGGCGCTGCGCGACGCAGGTATGGAGGTCATCTACACCGGCCTCCACCAGACGCCCGAGCAGATCGTGGACACCGCGATCCAGGAGGACGCCGACGCGATCGGCCTCTCGATCCTCTCCGGTGCGCACAACACGCTCTTCGCCAAGGTGATCGAGCTCCTGAAGGAGCGCGAGGCGGAGGACATCAAGGTCTTCGGCGGCGGCATCATCCCCGAGGCGGACATTGCGCCGCTGAAGGAGCAGGGCGTCGCGGCGATCTTCACCCCGGGTGCGACGACGGGCTCGATCGTCGACTGGGTGAACGCCAACGTCCGTCAGTCCGCAGACGCCTGACCCGGGCGGGCCGGGGGCCCGTCCGCCCGGTGCCCTGTGTCCTCAATCGCCTGCCCGGTGCGAGACCGAGTCCGTCGAAGGGGTCCCCCATGCCCTGGAGACCATGGGGAGATTGAGGACACGGCACGGCGCGGGCCGCGCAACCCGCCGCCGGCACCACCGCACCCCCTACATCGCCTCCGGCATCAGCTCCACCTCCATCGCCGCGCGCAGCCGCAGGGTGGAGACCAGACGCCGGAACGCCTCCGACCAGTAGCCGGCGGCTCCCGGCGACGCGCCCTCCGGCTCGTCCGGTGTCGCCGTGAGGACCTCCAGGCGGTCCGCCTCCGCCGGGTTCAGACAACGCTCGGCGAGGCCCATCACGCCGCTGAAGCTCCACGGATAACTCCCCGCGTCGCGGGCGATGTCGAGTGCGTCGACGACGGATCTGCCCAGCGGCTCCGCCCAGGGAATCGTGCAGACCCCCAGGAGTTGGAACGCGTCGGACAGCCCGTGCGCGGCAATGAAGTCGGCCACCCACGCGGCCCGTTCCGCATCGGGCAGTGTGGCGAGGAGTTTGGAGCGCTCGGCGAGGGACGCCGTGCCGGGGCCGTTCGACGGGGGTACAGAGGGGGTGCCCAGCAGCGCGCGGGCCCACTCCGGGGCCCGCTGCCGCACCGCCGCCCGGCACCACGCCGCGTGCAGTTCCTCACCCCAGCCGTCGGCGACGGGCAGTGCGACGATCTCCCGCGCCGTACGCCCGCCGAACCGCGCCGGCCAGGTGGACAGCGGGGCCGACTCCACCAACTGGCCCAGCCACCACGACCGTTCGCCCCGGCCGGACGGCGGCGCCGCGACCACGCCGTCGCGCTGCATGTCCGCATCGCATTCATGCGGTGCCTCCACGGCGATGGACGCGGAACTGGCCGTCAGGTCCGGGTTCACGCACGACGCCGCACGGGCCGCCATCCGCCCGGCCAGCGCCGACTCCGGCAGCGCGGACAGCAGCTCGGCGGCCGTCGCGCGGACATTGCGGCTGCGGTCGGAGAGCGCCTGCTCCAGGAACGGTTCGTCCGCACCGGACAGCCCGGTACGCAGCGAGTCCACGAACATCAGCCGGTCCTCGGCACGCTCCGTCGGCCACGTGCTGGTCAGCAGTGCGAGAGCGCTCCCCGGATCATGCGCGCGAACGGCCCCGAGCAGGGCGACGCGCTCGGCGAACAAGCCCTCCTCCCACAGCCTGCGCACCGCCTTTGGGTCCGTCACCTCGGGCCGCTGCGCGCCGCCGGCCGAGCCGCGCAGCGCGAACTTCCACTCGGGGTTCAGCCGGGCCAGCCACAGCCCGCGTGGCCCGGCGAACGCCAGGGCCGGCGGCCGCAGGTCGGTACGGGCGCGGGCTGCGTCCAACAGCGCCGGGAGCAGCGCCGCCGGAGCCCGGTAGCCGTGCAGACCGGCTGTGGCCAGCCACTGCGGGATCAGCTCGGTGAGATCCGGCGCGGCACCGCGGCGGCCGCCCGGACCGCCCGGCGCCGACCGGTCGGCGAGCAGCTGGGCGAGTCTGCGCCGCGCGGCCGGCGGCAGGGGCGGCCGGGGATCGGCGGGCGCCGTCCCCGGCGGCGCGGCCGCGGGCGCGGGCAGCAGTCCGGCTCTGTGCTGCACGGTCTGGAGCGCCGCCGCGTCCAGGAGCGCGACCGGCCCCCCATCGCCGCCCGCCGTTGACGGTCGGCGATCGGTGCCGAGCAATGCCGAGGTGACGAGCTCTTCCCACGGGGTGGTTGTACTGGGCATCGGTCCTCCTTCAGGGGCACTAGATGAGCGGTACGGTCTCGGCCGCACCGCTGTCGGAGCCATCGGCCCAGGCGGCGAGCGGGTCGAAGCCGCGGTGGCCGCATTCGCCGAACACCGTGACGGGCGCGCCGCCGGACAGCGCGACGAGTTTCCACAGGCCCGGCCGGGACAGCGCCGACGGGACGACGGGCAGGGCCGTACCGCCTGTGGCGTCCGCCAGTTGCCAGCCGTCGCCCGACGGCACCGGTATGACCTCGCGCAGCGTCGTCGGCCAGGACTCCAGCCAGGGGTCGTCCCGCAGGGCGCGCCCGTACGCGGCGGCCGCGGCCGCGGTCGTGGAGCCCCGAGGGGGAGTGCCGGACGGTACCGGCGCACCGAACTGCGCGCCCAGCTCCGCCCGTAGCTGCCCGGCCCCCTGATACGGCGTGAGTTCGGCGTCGAGCGTGACGCCCACCGGCAGGGCCTGCCCGGGGGAGCGCCCGACCGCTCCGAAGGACAGCAGCAGCGCGGTGCGGCCCGAGTCCTTTCCGTACAGCCAGATCCGACGCGTGACGATCCTGCCGTCCGGGGTGTCGTACTGGGCGAGGACCAGCCACCGGTCACGGACCGGGAGGCCGTCGGCGGGGGTTGTCAGCCCCACCCGCGTACGGACCGTCGCGGCCAGCGGCTCCGGCAGCCGGTCGATGCCCAGCCAGGCGGTGTCCAGCAGATGCAGCAGCGCGCACTCCTGCAGCAACCGCGCCGGCCAGCCGGGGCCGGACGCCGGGATCGCCCCCAACTCACGGACCCGGCCGGCAAGTCCCGGCGCCTGTGCGTCGACCATGCGGGCCGCAGTCTCCTCCCACAGCCCGTACCCCGACTGGTCGGCCGCCGCCAGACCGCCGCGCACCAGGTCCATCAGCCGCTGCTCCAGCTCCTGTGCACCGCCGGTGATCCGCCCGGCCCGCCGCTCGGCGCGCCGCCGGGCGGCCTCCGGGT
>NZ_JBEZKL010000056.1:0-47099 GCF_040704695.1 Streptomyces sp. NPDC048411 | reverse complement strand
CACCGAGACAACCGACCCGGCAGCCCTCACCGCCTAGCTTTCACAGTGGATCACCGCGTGGCCGTCGTTACACCACGCCACCGGACGTGACCGCGCCATATGACTGATCTCGGCGGTTCGTGGGCCGTGATCAGGCGTTCGCGGCGGTGAGTCGGATGCCGGTGATCAAGTCTGGGCGAATACGGACCGCATAGTCCATGGTCTGGTTCACCCAGGGGTTGAGCAGTGCGCGGTAGCGGGCCAGTTCACTCGGCTCGGTCACCAGGTGGGCGTAACCGGTGACCATCACGCTCCAACCGAGGTGCATGTCCGGGTCGATGACGTCGGCCTCGTAGGCGACGACCACGCCCTGGCCGTCGGCCTGCCGCGCGCGCGAGGTCAGCGCCGCGCCCTCGTGAGTGCGGATGACGATGTCGCCGTTGTCCAAGACGTGGTTCACTGGGCAGATGGTCGGCAGCGCGTGACGAGTGAAGACGATCCTCCCGAAGGACACGCTGCCCAGCAGCCGCAAGGCTTCGTCACTGTCGAGCTCGACGCTCCGGCGCGGTCCGGCAGGAAGGGTCTGGGCGTGGTCGATGGTCATGGCAGGCTTCCGTACGGTTTCGTTGCTCACGGTGGTGTGTCTTCGGCCGACGCGCGGATGCTGTCGCGTGGCCGGTCGCCGTGGCGACGGCCGGGGCGCGCCGCTACGGCATGTAAGTCGTCCCTTTGAGTTGAGCCGTGGGCGGCTGCCTGTCCGTGGCACCCGGGTGAAGTGGGCCCCACAGGCAGGCTCGATCAGGTCATTGGAACCGCACCGGAGCTCCTTATACCAGGGCCGTTCGGCCCTCGTCCGCGTCCGGCCGGCCCTGCCCACCCCAGTAGTAGGCGGTGCGCATGATGTCCTGCATGTCGTCGAGCATGGGCATCCGCGGGTTGGCGGGCGCGCACTGGTCGTCGTAGGCGTTCAGGGCCTGCCGGGGCAGCGCGTCGAGGAAGGATCGCTCGTCGATGCCGAGGGCCTGGAAGGACGGCTCGATGCCCACGGCGTCGGGGGTCGGCTCTAGGGTTCATCGGGGCGTGACATGCGCCGCTCGGGTGTCCGGTTCAGGACGACTCGGTGCGCGGCCGGCTGCGCAGGGCGGCAGTCGTCGATGTCAAACCCGAGCCTGCTGACCACACCGACGACGCCTTCCAAACGCCAGGTCGACCGAACGGCCAGAGGGACGTCACTACGGTGGTGGAGGCGTCCCTCCAGCATGACCATGCCGTCCCGGACGGAAACGGCGACGGCGCCGGGTGGCAGGCCCAGCGCGCTGACCATGACCTCCTCCACCACCTGCTGACGGATCTCCTCGTCCGTACGCAGGAAGACCCGTAGCAGGTCGCGGCGGGTGGCGATACCGATGAGGCGGTCCTCCTCATCCACCACGGGCAGGCGGTCGACGTCCTGACGTTCCATCAGCCGTGCGGCATCCGAAACACGTTGCTCCGGATGTATGGTGATCGCCGGGGTCGTCATCAACTCTCCCGCGGTCGTGGCCACAAAGCCGTGCGCGAGATCGGCGCCGGAGACCACCCCGACCACCTTGTCATCGTGGTCGACGACCGGCAGTGCGCGGATACGGTGCCGATCCAGCAACCGCACCACGTCGTCCAACAGCGTCTGTCGGCTTGCGCAGACGACCTCGCTGGTCATGACTTCGCCGACGGTACGCGTCTTCATGGCGCTTCCCTCCTTCACGGTGCGAGCAGGAGACAGGCAGGCCTTGCTCCCCGCTGGGTGGCAGTGCCTCTACATCGAGGCACCTGCCTGCCGCCTCGCCGCCCCTTCAGCCTCGCAGCCACCCTGCGCCGCGGCGCAGGGCCCAGACGTACCTGGTGGAGGGCCGACCCGCCTTGCACCGGAGGGCCGGGAGACTCTAACCCCGCCCGCTGACGGCCTGGCCACCACGCCACGGTGGGGGAGTGGCCGACCTGCGGGCCGCTTCCTTGCGGTGCAGGACCCGAGTCATCTGGCTGCGAAGGCGGTCCTGCAGCCGGTCCGCCAGTTCATGTGCCGTCGCCTCCTGGGCGTGCACGACCACAACAATGTTGCCCACGACGAGCTCGGCCCCGGCAGACCAGGGCTGCTCGACGTGGTGCGCCGCTGCCTTCGAGATCCTCACCTCGCCGCTGACGTCTGGAACTCCGGGCCGGTTGAGGGCTGTGCCGACCTTGGTCCGAACGTACGCGAGTGCCTCTTCGTCCACATCGCCTTCCGCTCGCACCTGTACTGCGACGGTGGAGGTGACGTGGGTGCCGGTGTCCTTCGCAGTCATCTGCTCCGCTCCTTCGATCGTTGGGCAGCGACTTCAGACTTCTGCGAGGACCGGCGTGGGCCCAGGGCTGTCAGGCCCCAGGAACGGGGCCGTAGGGCCTCCCCTGCAGGACCGCCGGACTCGCCCTTCGGCAGTGTAGGTCCGACCGGCTGCCGGGAGCCGCCAGGGGGCGTGGTCCTCGACATGCACGTGTCCGGCCGGCCAGTTCGTCCCCGCACGGCACCGCTGCTTCTGGCTGCCGGAGACTCCGTGGAAACAGGGCCGACCGGCCCTGGCCCTTCGCCCCGGATCCGGGAAAGATCCCGGCACGGAGACCGATACGGTCCAAGTGGACATCGACGAGGAACGCGGAACCAGGGAGCGAATGATGGCGGACAGCAAGCAGCCCGGCCCCGACAGCCCGATCCGGGTCTTCCTGCTGGACGACCACGAGGTGGTACGACGTGGAGTGCGCGACCTGCTGAACGACGAACCGGACATCGATGTGATCGGCGAGGCCGGCACCGTGGAGCAGGCGCTGGTGCGCGTCCCCGCACTGCGCCCGCAGGTGGCGGTCCTGGACGTCCGGCTGCCCGACGGTGACGGCGTGACCGTGTGCCGGGAGCTGCGCTCGCGCATGCCGGAGCTGGCCTGCCTGATGCTGACTTCCTTCGACGACGAAGAGGCGCTGCTGGACTCGATCATGGCGGGCGCGTCCGGATACGTTCTGAAGCAGATCCAAGGATCAGACTTGGTGTCCGCCGTACGCACCGTGGTCCGCGGCCAGTCCCTGCTGGATCCGAGCGCCACCACCAAACTGATGGCCCGTCTTCGGGGCGGGCAGCAGCAGGAGGAGGAGCCGGACGCCCTATCCGGTCTGACCGAGCGGGAGCGGGAGATCCTCGCCCTGATCGGCGAGGGCCTCACCAACCGCCAGATCGGCCAGCGGCTGTACCTCGCCGAGAAGACGGTGAAGAACCACATCTCCCGACTGCTCGCCAAGCTCGGCGTGGAGCGCCGTATCCAGGCCGCGGTCATAGCCACCCAGGTCCAGGACCGGCAGAGGCAGGAAGGGCGCTGAAGCCCCGGGGCCGGAAGGACCTGTAATTGCCGCTGCCCGCACCGCCCGGCATGCCTTCCTCCCTGGCCAGTGAGTTTGATCTCATACCGCCGTCTGTCGCAGGCCGATAAAGTGGCCCCGACGAGGATGATCGGCCGTCGGCAGGGCGACGTGGTGGCCTTCCTCTCCGAGTCCCTGACCAACATCGCCCGCATGCGCGCGCCGACTTCGTCGACGACGGGCAGCCGTTTGATCTTGGCGTGCGCCATGGTGCGCGCGGCCTGTGCGAGCGTCGCGTTCGCGTGGATGGTGAGGGCGCGGGAGGTCAGCAGGTCCTCCGCGGTGAGGCCGCCGGCCTTCGCCAGTTCGCCGAGACGACGCTGCTGCGTGTACCGGTCGGGGTCGCTGTCGCGGAACTCCTCCTTCGGCAGTAAATCGGCCTCGGAGACAACGCCGACCACGCGGCCCTCGCCTTCGAGGACGGGCAGGGCGCTGACCTTCCAGTCCTGCATCAGCTGCATGATCTCCTTGAACGCGGCCTGCCGACCGACGGCGGCGGCCGTGTGGGACATGACGTCGCTGACGATGTGCGGGGTCCCGGGCATGGTGATTTCTTCGTCACTTCGGCCCGCTCAGATGGCACTGCCGGCGCCGTGCGGGGCGTAGATGTCCAGCAGTCGGGTCGCGGCGGAGCGCAGGCGGTGGGCGAGCACTTCGCCGACGGCGAGGGCGGCGGCCGTGGCGCGAGCGTCGTGCCTCCCCGACACGCGGGCCGCGCGGATGTCCTCGCGGATCCTGGGGCTCCGCGGGAGAACTGCCCCACATCGAACGAGCCACAAGGACGCGGCAGCGCAGCTCGTTGTCGGCGGGTCTGGATGGACCGGCCGCGGTGCCTGCCCTCCCACTGTCGAACCGGCCCCGTTGCCGTGAAGCGGTTCGACAGGCCCAAGGTCGTGGGGCGTACGGCCCAAGTTCCAGGACCAGTTGACCCGTCGACCGGGCGGGTTGGGCTGACCGGACCTCCGGCACCGGGACCATGGGGCCGTTCACGGGACGTGTGGCCACTGCCCGTGCTCGGCACCGACGCAGAAAGCTCGTTCACGGATCGGCCCACCCGTGTAGCGACCTGCGTAAGGAGCACGACCATGCCCAGAACCACAGGAGACGGAAAGGGGACGGCGCCCACAGCGGCGCTCGGCCTTCCCGCCGCCTCCGCGCTCGTGATCGGCAGCATCATCGGTACAGGAGTCTTCGCCCTCCCCTCCGCCCTCGCCCCGTACGGGCCGATCTCCCTCGTCGCGTTCGTTGCCGTGACCCTCGGCGCGCTCGCGCTGGCCCTGACCTTCGGGGCGCTGTCGAAGCGTGTTCCCGCGAGCGGCGGGCCCTACGTCTACGCCCGCGAGGCCTTCGGCGAGTTTGCCGGCTTCCTCAACGCCTGGTCCTACTGGATCACCGCGTGGGCCGGTAACGCCGCGATCGTGGTGGCGTGGGTCGGCTACGTCGAGGTGTTCGTCAACACCGGGCACAGGACCGGGGGCTCGGTGCTGCTCGCGCTGATCGGGCTCGTGGACCCTGCGTCCCAGTGATACCCGGGAGACCGGTTTCGACGTCGCGGCGAACTCCGACCTGGCGACGGCCCTGGCCGAGGCCCTCGACCTGGACAAGGTCCGCATGCTGTCCGCACCGCAGGACATCCGGGGCGCCGAGCGCGAGCAGTGGGACGACGGCAGTAACTTCCTCGCCCTCGCCCCCGGCGTCGTCGTCGGCTACGAGCGCAACGTCACCACCAACACCTACCTGCGCAAGCAGGGCATCGAGATCGTCACCATCGCCGGCGCTGAACTCGGCCGTGGCCGCGGTGGCCCGCGCTGCATGAGCTGCCCCATCGAACGCAACCCGGCCGCCTGACCCAGCAAGGGGAACAACACCATGACCGTCGACCTGCGAGGCCGCTCCTACCTGAGCGAACTCGACTTCACCCCCGCCGAGATCCACCACCTCCTGGACCTGGCGGCCCACCTCAAGGCGGCCGCCCCCTACCCGCTCCATCTGCTCGGCGCGCAGACCCAGGGCATGATCGGCTCTCTGCTGGCCTGCACGTTGCACGACGCCCTGCCTGGGCGCCGGATCGCCACCCTCGTCACCCACACCGTCTTGCGGGCCCGGCCTTCGAACGGCCCACGAAGTTCGTCGGCCAGGTCTACCCCCGGGACGTGGCGAAATCCCTCGCCCGCAAGCGTGGCTGGCACATCGCACAGGACACGGGCGGCTGGCGCCGGGTCGTGCCCTCCCCAGTGCCCGAACACATCGTGGAAACCGACACGATCCACGACCTGCTCAACAGCGGCACGCTCGTGGTCTGCGCCGGCGGCGGGGGCGTCCCCGTCACCGCCGACCGCGACACCGGAGCACTGACCGGGGTGGAAGCCGTCATCGACAAGGACCTCACCGCGGCCCTGCTCGCCGAGGACCTGAAGGCGGACTTCCTGCTCATCCTGACCGACGTACCCAACGTGTACGAGGGCTACGGGACACCCGACCAGCGGCCCGTCCTCGATGCGACACCCGACGAGCTGCGACGCGGCGGCTTCCCCAACGGCTCCATGGGGCCCAAGGCCGAGGCGGCGGCCCGGTTCGTCGAGCGCACCGGAGGCCTGGCCGCGATCGGTGCTCTGGACGCGGCGTACGAGATCGTTCACGGCAGGTCGGGCACGCTGATCCGTCCGAACCTCGCGGGCGGCTGACCTGCGACCGGAGTCAGCCGGGCCGGGCCTCGAGCCACCGACGGTAGGCGGCAAGCGCGGTCGGCAGAGTCGGGAAGATGAGATCCGTCCCGACCGAGTCCGCGAGACCGTACGCCTCCAGGTCGTCCAGCAGGTCCTGCTTGACCCGGGCGAGGGCGAACACGATGCCGCGGCCACTCAGTTCGCGGCGCAGTTCGTCGACCGCGTCGAGCGCGGTGATGTCGACCTCCACGTTCGCCTCGGTGTTGAGGACGAACCAGAGGACGGGATCGGCCTGTTGGGCGACCGCGGCCAGCGCACGGCGCCGGAAGTCCTCCGCGTTGGCGAAGAACAGCGGCGAGTCGTAGCGGTAGACCAGCAGACCCGGGATCGTACGGGCCTGGGGGTAGTCGTCCACGTCGTGCATACCCGCCACGCCGGGCACCAGCCCCTCCACCGCGTCGTGCGGGCGGGCCACCCGGGTCAGCAACTCGGCCACCGACAGGCCCACAGCCACGATCACGCCGTACAGGATGTCCAGGGCGAGCACCCCGGCCAGGCAGCCGAGCGCGAGCAGCAGTTCGCGGCGGCGGAAGGACGCCAGGCGGCGGAAGCCCGCGAGGTCGATCATCCGCACGGCGGCGTAGACGACGAGCACGCCCAGCACGGCGGAGGGGGTGCGGGTCAGGAGGGGACTGAGGAAGAGCAGGACGGCCAGTACCGCTACCCCGGCGACCAGGGAGTACACCTGGCTGCGGGCGCCCGTGGAGGAGGCGAGGGCGGTGCGGCTGGCGCTGCTGCTCACCGGGAAGCCGTGCACGGCAGCGGCACCCAGATTGGCCGCGCCCAGGGCGAGGAACTCCTGGTTGGCGTCGAGCCCGGGCCCATCTGCCTCGCGGCCGGTGAACGCCCGTGCGGTGAGGATGAAGTCGGTGTAGGCGACCAGGAGCACGCCGAAGGCAGGCAGCACCAGGTGCGGCAGCTCGCTCAGGTCCGGCAGGGCGAGGTCCGGCAGCCCCGAGGGGACCTTGCCGATCACCTTGATGCCGTACCGGTCGTCGAGGTCGAAGGCCACCACGGCCGCCGTACCGAGGACCATGGTGAGCAGCGGCCCGGGCAGCGCACGGACGTAACGGGTCACCAGGAAGAGAAAGGCGAGCGCGGCAGCCGAGTAGACGACGGTGTTCCGATGGATTTCCGTCAGATGGCTGACGAACGACCACAGTTGGGGGAAGAACCCGGAGCCGGTCGTCCTCACCCCGGTGAGTTTGGGCACCTGGTCAACCATCATGATCAGGGCCAAGCCAGCGAGGTAGCCGATCAGGACGGGACGGGAGAGCAGGTCCGCGAGGAAGCCCAGCCGTACCGTCCGCGCCACGAGGCACAGCAGCCCGACTGTGGCCGCGAGGGCGGCCGCCAGCGAGGCGTAGCGCCCGGAGTTCCCCGCGGCGAGCGGGCCGACCACGGTGGCCGTCATGAGGGCGGTCGTCGACTCGGGACCGACCGACAGCAGGCGCGAGGAACCGAACAGGGAGTACAGCGCCAGGGCCGGCAGGATCGCCCACAGCCCGGAGACCGGTGGCAGCCCGGCCACACCCGCGTACGCCATGACCTGCGGCACGAGGTAGGCCGCCACGGTCACTCCGGCCAGCAGGTCGCCCTTCAGCCACGCACGCCGATAGCCGAGAAGCGTGGCGAGGCCAGGCACCAGGCGGTGCCACCCGGGAATGTGTCCGTCCGAGACGTCGGTCATGAGCCGCCTTTCGCCTTCAGGATCCTCCGGAGCGCCGCCATCACTCCAGCTGGGGGGCGTGATCCACGAGATGCCCACAGGGTCCCACGTGTGCCGTGCACAACGCGTTCGCCCAATGGGCCCCGCAGAAAGGGACCTTCAGCCCAACGGCCGCAGACCTTCGGCATCCGGCGGTGCGCGGCTCCCGCGACAAGAGTGAGGAGCGTCAGGACAACGACCAGACATCCCCGAAGGGATCACCGCCATGGCCGTGCACGAGCACCCTCACCGGAGTCCGGGCTTCCACCTGTCCTTCCGCAGGAACCGTACCGGCTCCGCGATCGCCGTGTCGGCACGCACCGACACCCACGCCGTGGGGGCCTACGCCCTGGCGTCCCTGCGTCTGCTCACCGGTTTCGTCTTCCTGTGGGCGTTCCTGGACAAGACTTTCGGCTTCGGCTACGCGACCGCGTCCGGCAAGGGCTGGATCGACGGCGGGTCGCCGACGAGGGGCTTCCTCGGTTCCGTTGCCGCCGGACCGATGGAGTCGACGTTCCACTCGTGGGCCGGTGACGCCTGGGCGGACTGGCTGTTCATGCTGGGCCTGCTCGGCATCGGTGTGGCCGTCATGGCCGGTGTGGCTCTGCGGCCGGCGGCGGTGGCGGGCACGGCGATGATGGCGTTGATGTGGATCGCTGAGTGGCCGCCGGCCAAGCACCTGTCGGACGGGTCGCCGAGCATGTCGACGAATCCCCTCGCCGACTACCACGTCATCTACGCGGTGGCACTGATCGCCGTGGCGGCCGCGGGCGCGGGTACCACCTGGAGCCTGGGCCGGCTGTGGGCGCGGCTCCCGATCGTCCGCGACCACACCTGGCTGCGCTGAAAGCCCCACGGCGCGACAGCCCCTCGCCCTGGGACCCGTCGCGCCAGGGTCCATCGGTCCCGCTGAAGGACCAGTGGCCCCTGCCCCGAAAGACCCCCTGAACACGACGCTGGAATCGGGCCCCTTCGGGTCCCCGATTCAGGAGGAGGAGATCATGCCCCGCACCATCACCGTAGGTCTCGACGGCTCGCCCGAGAGCCGGGCTGCCGCCGAATGGGCTGCCCGCGAGGCGAAGCTGCGCGGACTACCGGTGAGGCTCGTCCAGGTCTGGGAACCGGTACCGGAGCCCATGGCCCAGGCCCCGCTCCTCGGCGTCGAGACCCATCAGCACTGGACCGAGAGGGTGCCGCGCGAGGCCGCCGAAGGGCTACGGCTGCGCCACCCCGGCGTCGAGGTGACCACCGAACACGTCACCGGACGGCCCGCCGAGGCCCTGGCCCGCGTCGCGCAGGACGCCGAACTGCTCGTCCTCGGCTCTCGCGGCCTGGGCGGACTCGGCGGGTTCCTGGTCGGCTCCGTCGGCCTCGCGGTCGTGGCGTCCACCGAGCGGCCCGTCGTCCTGGTCCGCGCCGGAAAGCAGGCCACCGACGAGCACGAGATGGACAAGGCCGGCATTTCGTCCACCGCCGCCCCCTTCCGTCCCGTCGTCCTCGGATTGGACGTCGGCAGCCCCGACGAGACGCTGATCGGGTTCGCCTTCGACGCCGCCACGCGCCGGAACGTGCCGCTGCGCGTCGTGCACGGCTGGAACCCGCCGCCTTACTACGCCTACGGCATGGCCCTGGAAGCCGCGGTACAGCGGGAGCTGGCGGAGATCGACTCCACCGTCCTGACCGAGGAACTGCGCCCCTGGCGGCAGAAGTTCCCCGACGTCGAGGTCCTGGCGGAGTCCCGCTACGGCAGCCCGTCCAACCTCCTGATCGACGCCTCTCGGGAGGCCTCCCTGGTCGTCGTCGGCCGACGCATCCGCCGGTCTTCCGTCGGCGCCCACATCGGCACCGTCACCCATGCCGTCCTGCATCACGCCACCGCCCCCGTCGCCGTCGTCGCGCACGACTGACGCGCCACTGCAGAAAGAGAGAAGAGACCATGAAGGCAGCAGTCGTACGAGCCTTCGGCGAGCCCCTGGTCATCGAGGAGCGCCCCGACCCCGAGCCCGGTCCCGGCCAGGTCCGCGTCCGCGTCGAGGCCTCCGGGCTGTGCCACACCGACATCCACGCCGCGCACGGTGACTGGCCCGTCAAGCCCACCCCGCCGTTCGTCCCCGGCCACGAGGGCGTCGGCCTCGTCGAGAAGCTCGGTGAGGGCGTCACGCATCTGAGCGTCGGTCAGCGGGTTGCGGTGCCGTGGCTGGGCCGGGCGTGCGGGCGGTGCGAGCACTGCCTGTCCGGCTGGGAGACGCTGTGCGAGCAGCAGGTCAACACCGGCTACGGCTGCGACGGCGGATACGCCGAGAAGATGCTGGCCTGGGCCGACTTCGCCCAGCCCGTGCCCGAGGGCGTCACCGCCTTCGAGGCCGCCCCGCTGACCTGTGCCGGCGTCACCACCTACAAGGCTCTGAAGGTCGCCGACGTCAAGCCCGCGCAGCTGGTCGCGATCTCCGGCGTCGGCGGCCTGGGCCACCTCGCCCTGCAGTACGCCAAGATCGCCGGCGCTACGGTCGCCGCGATCGACGTCACCGACGACAAGCTCCAGCTAGCCGCCGAGCTCGGCGCCGACATCGTCATTGACGCCCGCAAGCAGGATGTCGGCAAGGAGCTGAAGGCGCACGGCGGTGCCCACGCGGCGATTGCCCTCGCGGTGAACCCGGCCGCGTTCGAGGCCGTCAACTCCGGTCTGCGGCGCGGCGGCAAGCTCGTGATGGTGGCCCTGCCCGCACACGGCACCATCCAGGTCCCCATCTTCGACACCGTCCTGAACGGCACCTCCGTGATCGGCTCCATCGTCGGCACGCGACAGGACCTCACCGAGGTCTTCCAGCTCCACGCGGCCGGCCGTACGAAGGTCATCTACGAGACCCGTCCGCTCGCCTCCGTGAACGAGTCGATCGACGCGGTGCTGCGCGGCGAGATCAAGGCCCGGGTCGTCTTCGACCTCGGCGCGGGACGGTGAGGACGATGGACCTCCCGATCGTCGTCGGTGTCGACGGCTCGGAGCCCAGCATGCGGGCCGTCGACTGGGCGGCCGACGAGGCCGCCCTGCGAGGCGCGTCACTACGACTGCTGTACGCCTCGCTGTGGGAGCGGTACGAGGGCACCTCCCTCGCGCAGGACCTCGGCAAGCCCGAGGAACAAGTGACAGCGGAGGACATCGTCGCGACCGCCGCGCGCCGTGCTCACAGCCGCCGGGCCGATGTGAAGGTCACCACCGACGTGCTGCCCGAGGAACCGGAGTACGCGCTGGTACGGGAGAGCCGCACCGCCGCCGCGATGGTTCTGGGCTCGCGCGGCCGCAGCAGTCTGGCCGAGGCGCTTCTCGGGTCGGTCGTTGTCACGGTGGCCGGCCACGCGCACTGCCCGGTGATCGTGCTGCGCGGTAGTCACGACAACCGGGTCCGTCCCGGGGCACGCCGCATTGTCCTGGGCGTCGGTGACAAGCCGGCGGACGCGGCGGCGGTGCGCTTCGCCGTGGAGGAGGCGCAACGCCGTGGCGTGCCGCTGGAGGCCATACGAGCCTGGCGCTGCCCCGCGCACGAGATCACCGATCACCCCCTGATGGCCGGCGAACCCGCCCGGCTGCACAAGGAACGGGCCGTGGAGGAGCTGGAAGCGGCCCTGCAGAACGTCCCGGCCGACGCTGAAGTCCACCGGCGCACCGTCGAGGGCCACGCCCGCCGGGTACTGCTCGACGCCTTGGCCGACGCCGACCTGCTCGTCGTGGGAGCCCGGCGCCGCGAGGGCCACTACGGTCTCCAGCTCGGCCGCGTCGCCCACGCGGTCCTGCACCACTCGGCCTGCCCGGTTGCCGTCGTGCCGCGGCGGGAGTGAGGGCCGTGACCGCGCGTCCAGCCCGCCGAGCAGGCCCTGCACGGCGTGGTCGACGACTGGCTGCGCAGGCTGTGACAGGTGCGTGAGAGGAAGGAGAGCGCCATGACCGGCAAGGTCCTGGTCGCCTACGGAACGAAGAGCGGATCGACGGCACAGATCGCCGAAGCCGTGGCCGCCGTGCTGCGTAACGACGGACTGACGGCCGAGGCGCTGCCGGCGGGGTCGGTGGCGAGCGTGGCGTCGTACGACGCCGTGGTGGTCGGCGGTGCGCTGTACGCCGGCCGTGAAACCATCGCCCTTGGCCGAGGCCTGAACGCCGCGTACCTTCTGACCATGAACAGGCGACTGCAAAGGAACGTGGTGCTCGTTGCCGTCGGCGCGGTCGTTGCCGCAGCCCTGGCGAAAGAGCTGCGCAAACCGTCGGAGTCGCGGACCTGGACGGGGCGCATCGTTGGACTGCCCTACGACTTCCGGCGGCCCACACTGGAGAAGATCGTCCGCGAGTTCTGGGATCCGGACGTCGACGCCTTCTTCACGCCGCACGCGTTCGGCGTCGGATACGGGGTGAACCTGGCCCGTGTGGCCCGGGAATTGCGTCGGTATCCTTGATCGGGTTCCAGTGACAACTGACAGCTGCCACAGTTCTGGTACGAGTGGAACGCCGCCGACGAACCGGGGGCCCGCACCGACCTGATGGACCTCGCCGACCAGGACCCCTGCGAGCGCTACAGCTGGTCGCGCGAGGGCGCCCGGGTGCCGGCCGACGACACCGCCCCGGCGACGACGCACTGCTCGAGACCGTGGCGCGGGACCATCGACGTGCTCGTGGTGCCGCCCGGCGCAGACCGGGCAGGTGATCCTTCAGCGTCCAGGAAGGGGCTCATCTCCGCCATCCCATACGTGGGGCCCGGTCTTCCTTCACATGCTTGACCGGTTCGAGGTCGAAATTTCATATCCACGGCGGCGGACGGCAGCGGGGGTCTCGCGCGGGGCGAGCGGCCCTCGCGGTGGGGACGAACGGCACTCCCGGCGGCCGCGCGCTTCCTGGTGCAGTAATGCCGGCCGTCGGCCCGCCACAGGATCCGCTGGAGACCGGGGGACGGCCGCGCGTCCGGCTCGGTGTCGTGACGAAAGGCCCTCAGCTCTCTCAGCTTTGCGAGCGGTCCGGTTTCCGTGAACCGGTGTGTCGCGGTGAGCCCTCTGGCGGGCGCCGGTCGGGTGGGGGAGGGTGGAAGGCATTGCGGACCCACCGGACCATCCGTTGTGGAAGAAGGGATTCCCCATGTCCGTCGACACGCAGCAGGCGCCCGCCCAGCTCTCCGGCGAAGAGCTGAGCACGCTGGACGCCCACTGGCGCGCCGCGAACTATCTGGCCGTCGGCCAGATCTACCTCATGGCCAACCCCCTTCTGACCGAGCCACTGCGCCCCGAGCACGTCAAACCGCGACTGCTCGGCCACTGGGGCACCTCCCCCGGGCTGAACCTGGTGCACACCCACCTCAACCGTGTCATCAAGGCCCGCCGCCTGAACGCCCTGTGCATCTGGGGGCCGGGCCACGGCGGGCCTGCCGTGGTCGCCAACTCCTGGCTGGAGGGCTCGTACTCCGAGACCTACCCAGATATCACGCGGGACGCGGCCGGCATGGGACGGCTGTTCAAGCAGTTTTCGTTCCCCGGCGGCGTGCCCAGCCACGTAGCGCCCGAGACACCCGGATCCATCCACGAGGGCGGCGAACTGGGCTACTCGCTGTCGCACGCCTACGGCGCCGCCCTGGACAACCCAGACCTGCTGGTCGCCTGCGTCGTCGGCGACGGCGAGGCGGAGACCGGCCCGCTGGCCGCCTCGTGGCACTCCAACAAGTTCCTGGACCCGGTGCACGACGGCGCCGTCCTGCCGATCCTCCACCTCAACGGCTACAAGATCGCCAACCCGACGGTGCTCGCCCGGCTCCCCGAAACGGAACTCGACGCGCTCCTCAATGGGTATGGCCACGACCCGATTTACGTCACCGGCGACGACCCGGCCGCCGTCCACCGCTCCATGGCCGGCGCCATGGACAGCGCGCTGCACCGCATCGCCGCAATCCAGCGCACCGCCCGCGAGGACGGCGTCACCGAGCGCCCCCGCTGGCCCGTGATCGTGCTGCGCACCCCGAAGGGCTGGACCGGCCCGGCCGAGGTCGACGGCCTCCCGGTCGAAGGCACCTGGCGCGCCCACCAGGTCCCGCTGGCTGCCGTCCGCGACAACCCCGACCACCTGCGGCAGCTGGAGGCATGGCTGCGCTCCTACCGCCCGGAAGAACTGTTCGACGAACACGGCCACCCCCGTCCCCAGGTGCTGGCCTGCATTCCCGAAGGCGACCGCAGGCTCGGCGCCACCCCGCACGCCAACGGCGGACTGCTGCTGCGCGAACTCCCCCTGCCGCCGCTTGAGACATACGCCGTCGAAGTCGACAAGCCCGGCGCGACCCTCCACGAACCCACCCGCGTCCTGGGCGACCTGCTCGAACACGTCATGCGATCCACCACCGACCGGCGCGACTTCCGCCTGGTCGGCCCCGATGAGACCGCCTCCAACCGCCTCCAGGCCGTCTACGCTGCCAGCGGCAAGGCGTGGCAGGCCGAGACCCTGCCCGTGGATGAACACCTGGACCGGCACGGCCGGGTGATGGAGATCCTGTCCGAACACACCTGCCAGGGCTGGCTGGAGGGCTACCTGCTGACCGGCCGGCACGGGCTGTTCTCCTGCTACGAGGCGTTCGTGCACATCGTCGACTCGATGGTCAACCAGCACATCAAATGGCTGCGCGTCACCCGACGGCTGCCCTGGCGGGCCCCCATCGCCTCCCTCAACTACCTGCTCACCTCGCACGTGTGGCGGCAGGACCACAACGGCTTCTCCCACCAGGACCCCGGTTTCGTCGACCACATCCTCAACAAGAGCCCGGAGGCGGTACGGGTCTACCTGCCGCCGGACGCCAACACCCTGCTGTCCGTTGCGGACCACGCGCTGCGCAGCCGCGACTACGTGAACGTGATCGTCGCCGGTAAGCAACCCTGCTTCGACTGGCTGTCGATGGACCAGGCCAAGGTCCACTGCGCGCGCGGCGCCGGCATCTGGGACTGGGCCGGCACCGAGGACGGCACCCGCGAACCGGACGTGGTGCTGGCCTGCGCGGGCGACGTCCCGACCCAGGAGGTGCTGGCTGCCGCCCAGCTGCTGCGCCGGCACCTGCCAGAGCTGGCGGTGCGCGTGGTGAACGTCGTCGACATCGCCCGCCTACTGCCGAGCGAGGAACACCCGCACGGGATGAGCGACTTCGAGTACGACGGCCTGTTCACCGCCGACAAGCCGGTGATTTTCGCCTACCACGGCTACCCGTGGCTGATCCACCGGCTCGCCTACCGGCGCACCGGGCACCGGAACCTGCACGTGCGCGGCTACAAGGAGATCGGCACCACAACCACCCCGTTCGACATGGTGGTGCGCAACGACCTGGACCGCTACCGGCTGGTCATGGACGTCATCGACCGCGTCCCAGGGCTCGCCGTCCGTGCCGCCGTCGTGCGCCAGCGGATGGAGGACGCCCGGCTGCGCCACCACGACTGGATCCGGGAGCACGGCACCGACCTGCCCGAGGTCGCCGACTGGACCTGGGACGGCTGACCGGATTGGTTTGACCATGGGGCCTGCTGCGGGACCGCACTTCGCGAGGAAGCCATCACGCCCCGTCGTACTGCCGCCGTGGGCCCGGGCGTCTCATGCGCGGTGCTCCATTCAGATGACGGATGGCGCCCTGGGCTTGCGCGGTTGTCCTACCGGTCGAGCAGGGGTCCGAACGGGCCAAACGCAAGATCAGCAGCGCAGGGATCCTGGGCGTGACCGGCGGCGGGGCTCGTCATGCGGCCCCGGAGCCCGGGCCATGGTCGGCCTCACCGGCCCACCGGGCGGCGAGTTCTCCGGCACGCCGGGCTGCGGCGGCCACCGCGTCAGGGCCGCCCCCTGAGCGGCGCTGTGACTCATGCCGCTCGCCGGGAGCCAGAGGCCGACCGTGGCCGGCCCCCTGCCGTCGGGGCTGCGGCCGGTGTGGCTGCGGCCGGTGTGGCCCGCCGTCGGTAGACCAGATACGGCCGGGCCAGGTATCCGATCGGGGCGCTCCACACATGAACCAGCCGGGTGAACGGCCAGGCTGCGAAGAGCAGGCAGGCGGTCAGGGCGTGCAACTGGAACAGCAGCGGTGCTCCAGCGATCGCCTCGGGCTGCGGCTGGAGGGTGAACAGGCCGCGGAACCAGACGGAGACGGTGGAGCGGTAGTCGTAGCCGCCGAAGACGTTGTGGGCGGCGGTAGCGGTGATGCCCAGCAGGACGGTGGCGGACAGGAGGGGGAAGAGCAGCTTGTCGCTTCGGTCGGTGCCCAGCCGGATCCGGCGGGTCAGCAGCCGCCGGGCACACAGCATGCCAAGCCCCGCGACCATGGCGACGCCCGCCACCGAACCCGCCCATACGGCCGTTGTGTGGTACGCGTGTTCGCTGATCCCGGCGGCCTCGGTCCAGGAGGCGGGGACCGCCAGGCCCACCGCATGTCCGCCGATCACCATGAAGGCGCCCAGGTGGAACAGCGGGCTTCCCCAGCGCAGCCACCGGTGTTCGAGGAGCTGGCTGGTGCGGGAGGTCCAGCCGAACTGATCCTGGCGGTAGCGCCAGACGTGCCCGACGACGAACACGGCGAGACAGATGTAGGGGATGGCGACCCACAGGAGGAGGTCGGCACCGCTCGTGGACGCGGCGGCCAAGGGGGTGGGTACGGCGTTCATCGGGGGCCTTCCGTACGACTGGTCGAAGCGGGTGGCACACGGGTCGGCGGGGCCGGCGCCGGCGGCACGAAGGTGCCCGGAGGTGCGAACTCCCCGTCCCCGTACGTCCTGTAGGGGCCGAGGCCAACCTCTTCGCTCGGTGGGCCCTCGGCGACGAGCTGCGCCACCGCCGCGCGGTCCGCCTCGGTGGGTGGCGGCAGCAGGGTGAGCAGGGCGGCCAGGACGTGTCGGTAGGGGGAGCCGGCGTCGGTCAGGGCGCGGTGGATCAGCTCCAGCCCGCGCCGGTGCTGGCGCAGTGGTGCCTCGCCGCCACCTGGACCGGCCAGGGCGGCGAATTCCAGCACGACCGGCAGGTGGTCGGGCAGTTCTCCCCCGTCGGTATCCCAGCCCGCGGCCCGGTAACGCCGGTTCAAGGTGAGCAGGGCCATGCCCCGGCGGCGGGTGTCGCCGTGCAGGTAGTAGGTGAGGTAGAGGCTGCTCTTGCGGCGCAGGTCGAACATCTCGACGTAATGGCGCTCCAGCGCCTCGGGCTCCTGCCCGGTGAACCAGGTGGTGAAGGCGGCCAGGCGTTCGGCGGCAGGCGAGGACGGCAGTCCCTCGACGGCAGTCGTCAATACCGTTCGGGCGGCGATGAGTTCGGCGTCCGGGTACTGCAGCAGCAGCGAGCACAACCGCAGCAGCAGAATGCGCGCGTCGCTCTCCTCGGGCGTGAGCCGGGCCGGACGGCGTACGGCCGCCCGGACGCGCGTCCGCACGAGGGCGGGAATCGTTGCGGGCAGCGGGCTCACAGGTGGCCTCCGGCGGGGGTTTCGGGCGTACGGCGGCGCAGGGTGGGGATGCCGAGCATCACCCGTCGCCCGCCGTTGTCCGTAGGGTCGCCGGACGATTCGACCGGGCATCGGTTCTCCATCGCGGTCAGCGCGGCAGCGTCCTCCTCGTGCGCGGCCGGGACGACATAGCGGTCGGCGTATTTGGCGACGGCGAGCAGACGGTGCAAGTCCTGCGCCTCGCGGGCGGTGAGCCCGACGGCCTTGAGCACGGCCTCGTCACCGGTTTCACCGAGGGTGCGCTCCCGCATGTACGAGCGCAGCGTGGTGAGCTTCATCAGCACCCCGGCGACGACGTCCGGGTCCCCGGCGGTGAACAGCTCCGCCAGGTACTCCAGCGGGATGCGCAGGCGGGTGACCGCGGCGAAGACGTGGTCGGGATCGTTCTGGTTGCCGCCCGCCGCGTCGACGGCGTCGAGCACGGGCGACAGCGGAGGCACGTACCAGACCATCGGCAGGGTGCGTTACTCCGGGTGCAGCGGCAGTGCCACCTCGTACGTGGAGCCGGGTCGCCGAGGCGACGACGTGCCTCGCGCCACAGCTTTAGCAGCGCGCCGCGTACATACGGATAGCGGACCCGGCTGGGGGAGTAGGTGTACCAGGAGAACGAGGCGCCGCGCGGGCAGCCGCGTGGCTCGTACTCGGGGCAGTCGGTACCGATGGACGGGTAGTCGGTGGCCTGGTGCTCCCAGGTGATGATGCCGTCCTTGACGTACACCATCCACGAGCAGGAACCGGTGCAGTTCACCCCGTGCGTTGAGCGCACCACCTTGTCGTGCGCCCAGCGGTCGCGGTAGAAGCCCTCCCACTTGCCGTTGTTCTCGCCGAACACGGCGCGCCCGTCGGCCGAAACCTCACGGCGGGTGAGTAGTCGCCGGGCGGCCAGCGGTCAGCCTTCACCAGCGCGCGACGCCTGAGGCTGTGCGTTCTGATCGTTCTCCATGGCTGGGAACGCTAGGCGCTGCGGGCCCTGGTGCACCTGGGGCCGGCGGTCCTGGCCGGCTGGCCTTCCGGCCCAGTCCGGACGGTCGCAATAGGGCCCATTGGTCCCGGCGCTGGGGTCCGGTCGACCGGGGGGTCGGGTGACCCGGAGCTGCATCCTGGGCATTGAACGAACCGCATATGCTCATCTGTCCGTAGGACCGCATCCCATACCTGACGGCGGCTATCTCCCCGTCCCTGGCCGCCTCAGGCGCAGCGAGTATGGCACGTGTCGCCCGGTTCGGTCGTGCGTCCGGCCGCCCCGCGCGGCCGGACGCGGCATCAGCCCTCCCCCCGCCGGCACCCCGCAATGCCGTCGACACCCGCACCTGGCGCGATGCATCCGCGCCGACGGGCCGTCCGGCCCTGGCACGAGTGCCGGATCGAGGGACTGTCGGTCCATCGGAAAGGACTGATCGGCCGCCGCGCCGGTACGCCCCGACTCCGCATGCTGATCAGCGACCGATCTGGAGGGATCACGTGTACTACCGCAACCAGCATCCGTGCGACTGTCTCCACCGCCGTCCCCCGTCACGGGTGCTGCGCACGGTCCGGGCCGGTTATCGTCCGGCCGCCCGCCTCGTCTTCCCTGACTCCAGGGCGGCCGGACACAGCCTCAAGGCGCTGGGAAGGGCTGTGCGATGAGCGCCGCCGTCCGTGTCATCCGCCGCCAGCGGCACGACGCGGGGGAGCGGCCGTTCATCGTCGACCACTTTCCCGAGGCCGGCCACTACTCCGTCGTCGACCACGACACGCGTCACGCCGAAGCCGGGGCCATGGGCATGGTGGAGGTGAGCGACTGATGGACACCGTCGGCCTGTGGTCCCTGATGCGGTTCGTGCACGTGGCCGGCGCCGCCCTCTGGGTCGGCGGCCAACTGGCCCTGTCCCTGGTGATCCTGCCGCTGGCCCGCCACCTGCTCGCACCGGAGGCCAAGTACCGCTTCACCGCCGCGGCGGGCCGCCGGTTCGGCATGCTGACCGGGGCCGTGTTCCTGCCGGTGCAGCTGGCCACCGGCTGGGCCATGGCCTGGCACAAGGGCGTCACCTGGGTCTCGCTCACCGAACCCGGCTACGGCCGTACCTTGGCGGCCAAACTCGCCCTCTTCGTGGTGGTGATGCTCGCCGCGGGCGGCCACGGTATCGCCCACGCCAAGGGCCACTCCGAACTTGCCCGGATCCTGGCGGTCGTCTCCCTCGTCGGCTCGCTCGGTGTCGTCCTGCTGGCAACCGCCCTGCCCGCCACCTGACCCGTGGCCACGACGAAGAGAAGAGGAGGCATCATGCGTACCCAAACCCCGCTGGACGCCGCCACCGTGGAGTCGCTCCTGACGGCCGCCGTGGCAGCCCCGTCGATCCACAACACACAGCCCTGGTGCTTCCGCCTGGACCCCGACAGCCAGGCAATGGAGGTCCGTTCGGCGCCGGAGCGAACACTGCCGCTGATCGACCCGATGCACCGCGCCCAGTATCTGTCCGTGGGCGCCGCGGTCTTCAACCTCCGGCTCGCCGCCGTCCACCAGGGCTGGCGGCCGGAGGTGAGACTGCTGCCGGATCCGCACGAACCAGGGCTGTTGGCCACCGTACGACTGACCGGTCGCCTCGGCGCGGACGACCAGCCGTCGGCCCCCGGCCTCTATGAGGCCATCGCGCGGCGGCACACCAGCCGGATGCCGTTCACCGGCCGACCGGTGCCCGAGCCGGTCGTGGCGGAGATGGCGTCGGCCGCGCATGCCGCCGACGCACGCCTGCACGTGCCGGACATCGTCGGAACACGGCGGCTGCTGCGTCTGACCGCCGCGGCCGAGGCACGCAACCACGCCCACCCGGAGCGCACCGCCGAAACCCGGACCTGGATCACCGCCCCGGGAGCAGACACCCCATACGGCATACCCGTCACCGCCCTCGGCCCGCCCGACACGGCCGCGCGGATGCCGGTGCGGGACTTCACCGGCGCGCTGCCTGCCCTCCGCCTGCCCGCCCTGTGGTTCGAACGCCACGTTCAGGTGGCCCTGCTGTGGACGTCCCACGACCGGCGGGAGGACTGGCTGCGGGCGGGCCAGGCCCTGCAGTATGTCCTGCTCACGGCCACCGCCCACGGGCTGCGCACGTCACTCCTGCATCAGGCCATGGAATGGCCCGACCTGCGGGCGGCGACGGCCCTTCCGGGACACAAGCGGTGTCATCCGCACGTGCTGATCAGATTCGGCTACGGACCGGACGGCGGCAGCACTCCGCGAGCACCTGGGCACTGCGCCGTTCGTCGCGCAACACCGCCTGCAACCGATACCGAAACGAAGTGAGTACGCGGTCTCTAACGGCGCCGTCCAAGGAACACGGCGGACAGGGCCGCACCTGTCCGCCGCAAAGACGGCCCGTCAGCCTGCGCCGCAGGCAGCCCCGAGCACGCGCCGGGTGACGAGCTCCGCCTCGATCCGTATGAACATGGTGTCCGCTGCTGTTACCCAGGGGCGCGGACTGTCCGTGAAAGCCGTTTCGTGCTCCGCCGCCGGACCGTTCAGACCGTGGTGCTACCGGTGATGATCACACCAGGGCACCCAGGTCTTCGATGGTGAACCAGGTGACGGACAGGCCGGCTTCGACCGCGGTCTGGCCGAGGGCCTCGGTGAAGTGGGACTTGTCGGTGCTGCGGGTCCGCAGATGCAGAAGTTCTCGCGGCGGCCGATCCATTCGAGGGTCCTGAGGGCGTCCTGGGTGGCTCTGGGGATAGAGGACTTACCCTCGAGCCAGTCGCCGAAAGTCTTGCCGGTGGGAAAGCGGCCCGCTTGCGGCGAGTGTGGAGATTGACGCGGTCGCGTACGGCGGCTGCCTCGGCCGGGTCCCATCTCTGTGCCTTGACGGTGGGGATCAGGTCAGACAACGCCCGCCGCAGTTCGAGAGTCGACCTTTTCGCAGAACACCCGGCAGGCCGCTTCGAGTTCGCCGAACGTCTTGTAGCGATCACGCAGATTGACGTCCTCGGGCACCAGGCCCGCCTTCGCGATACGGACCGTCGCTTCCGAGCCGCCCTTGGTCTCCGGATCCGAGTGACTCCGCGCCGTCGGCGCGCGCCTGTGTCCGCGCGGCCGGAGTCAGAGCCCGCGGTCGCTGCGGGGGCACCTCACTGCGTGCCGAGCGCTCCCCTGAGCTCGCGTCCGGTGACCATCTCGGACTCGATCCGTACGAACACCGCGTCCCGCAGGGGCATCCAGGAGCTGGGGCCGGTCTGCGACAGCCGTTCGTGCTCGGCGGGATCGGTCAACAGGGTGGCCCGTCCGGTGACGACCACGCTCCAGCCGAACCGGGTTGCCGCGTCGAACTCGTCCGCCTCGAAGGCGACTACGACGCCGTCAAGGGCGTGTACGAGGTCCGAGTCCGGCGATGTGCACAGAAGGACGGAGGCGTCCGTGTCCAGGGAGAAGTTGATGGGGAGGACTGCGGGCAGTGCCTGTCGGGTGTAGACCACACGGCCGACCGGCACCTTGGCCAGGAGGCGCAGGCACTCCTGCCGGTCGAGGGTGCGAAAGGCGTCGTTCGGGGACATCAGGTCATCGTCCCTGTGGGCGCCGGGAAGGGGGTAGGGCCGGTCGGCCCTCTTTTGTTGTGTCCCGGCATGGGCGCTGCTCAGCCCGCTCGGTCCGCGCTTCAAGGACTCCCTCGACCTGTCTTCGTTCCAGCAGTCGTTGCTGGTGGCGGTGCCGGTCGTGGTCGGCTCCCTGGGCCGCATCCCGGTCGGCGCGCTGACCGACCGGTTCGGTGGCCGGGTCATGTTCCCGATTGTGTCGGCGGCCACCATCGTACCGGTCCTCTACCTCGGCCTGGCCGGACACTCCTCCCTCGCCGCGCTACTGATCGGCGGGTTCTTCCTCGGCATCGGCGGCACCGCCTTCGCCGTCGGCGTGCCCTTCGTGAACGCCTGGTTCCCGCCGGAGCGGCGCGGTCTGGCCATGGGTGTCTTCGGCGCCGGCATGGGCGGAACCGCGATCAGCGCCCTGACCACCGTGAAGCTGGTCAACGCGCACAGTATGTCGACACCCCTCCTGATCACCGCCGCGGTGCTCGCCGTGTACGCCGTGGCCGCGGCGCTGCTGCTCCGCGACGCGCCCGGACGCACAGTGCCGACCGAGCCGCTGGGGCGCCGCCTGGCCGCCACTGCCCGGCTGGCCATCACCTGGCAGGCGTCCGCGCTGTACACGGTGGCCTTCGGCGGCTACGTCGCCTTCTCCGTCTACCTGCCGACCTACCTCAAGACCGGCTACGGCCCGACCCAGGCGGACGCCGCGAACCGGATGGCCGGGTTCGTGCTGCTCGCGGTGGCGATGCGCCCGATCGGCGGCTGGCTGTCGGACCGGCTGGGCCCCGTCCGGGTCCTGGCCGCGTCGCTGACCGTGGTGGCCGCCGGGGCGGTGGCGCAGTCGTTCACCCCGTCGCTGGCCCCGGTGGGAACCATCGCCTTCCTGGCCATGGCCGGCGCGCTCGGCACGGGCAGCGGGGCGACCTTCGCCCTGGTGGCCCTGCTGACCCCGGCGAACAAGGTCGGCTCGGTCACCGGCATCGTCGGCGTAGCCGGCGGCCTGGGCGGGTTCGTCCCGCCGCTGGTCATAGGCTCCCTGTACGGCGCCTACGCCACCGGCCTGGTCCTCCTGGCCGTAGTGGCCGGCGCCGCGCTGGCCTTCACCGGCACCGGCGTCCGCTGGGCCCTCACCCACCGCGCCCCCGCCGCACTGACCAACTGAACCGGGGGACATCAATTTTCATCACCGGCACTGATCATGCGGAACCGACGCAGGTGACTCCTGAACTCACGTCGAAGCGACATCCACGGAAAAGTTACACAGTCAGCGGGACGACCCACTTGACGACGGTGCCGCTCGGTTCGTTCGAAGACAGGCTGAACGTGCCGCCCATCTCCTCTGCGCGCCTGCAGAGGTTGGCCAGGCCGCTGCGGCGGGTGACCGCCGGGTCGATCCCGCGGCCGTTGTCTGCCACGCGCAGCTGCAGGGCGGCGTCGGTGACATCGACGCTGACGTCGACGGCGGTGGCGTGCGCGTGCCGAGCGGCGTTGGACTGGGCCTCGCCGAGCACGGCCAGCAACTGCTCGGCCAGTTCGGCGGACACGGCCGTGTCCAGCAACCCGGTCATGCGCAGGGCCGGGGCAAAGCCAAGCGATTCGGTGGCCCGTTCAGTGGCCGCCACCAGTTGGGCGCGCAGCCCGCTGCCGCGACGGGTCCGATCGTGCTCGCGGAGGCCGTAGATGGTGGAACGGATGATCTTGATGGTGTCATCCAGGTCGTTCACAACCCGCTGGATCCGCTCGCCGACCTGCGGCCGGTCGGCCACTCGGCCCAGCGTGGACTGCAGCGACAGCGCGCCGGCGAACAGCCGCTGGATGACCAGGTCATGCAGGTCTCGGGCAATCCTGTCGCGGTCATTGAGCACGAGCATGCGCTCCGTGTCCCGCCGGTGCTCAGCGACGTCCAAGGCCAACGCAGCCTGGTTGCCGAACCCGGTGACCATGTCGACAACGGCGTCCGTGAAGAAAGTGCTGCCCGGTACGTTCGCCACCTGCAGCACCCCGCGGACGTGCTCCCGGGTGCCGAGCGGTACGAAGAACGCCGGCCCCAGCTCCACCACCGAGGCGCTGCCGCCCTCGGCGCGCGGGTCGGCGCTCACGGCATCACTGGTGATCCTCTCCCCGGACGTGAAGACCTTCGCAGCCAGCGCCGCGGCGGGCAGCACCAGCCCGCGGACCTCCTCGGCCAACGCTCCCGAGGCGGCCTCGATGACCAACTCGCCGCGGTCACCGACCGGCACGCCCAAGGTGACCAGGTCCGCACCGGCCATCTTCCGCACGGTGGCCGTGACAGATTCCAGCACCGCGGCGGGCTCCGTACCGGACAGCAGGCTACGCGTCAGCTCGTTGCTGGCCGCCAGCCACCGCTGTCGGCGGTCCGCATCCTCGTACAGCCGGGCGTTGTCGATCGCCACACCGGCCGCCGCGGCCAGGGTCCGCAGCACCGCCTCGTCGTCGGTGTCGAACTCTGCCCCGCTCTGCTTGTTGGTCAGGTACAGGTTGCCGAAGACCTGGTCGCGGACCCGGATGGGGGCGCCGAGGAAGCTGGTCATCGGCGGATGCCCGGACGGGAAGCCGACGGACGCTGGATGCTGGGCCAGGTTCGCCAGGCGCAGCGGTTCCGGGTGACGGATGAGCTGCCCGAGGATGCCCTCGCCGCGCGGGTAGTGCCCGATCCGGGCGATGGCCTCCTTGTCGATGCCGACCGTGACGAACTGCTTGATCGTGCCTTCCTCGCCCAGGACGCCGAGCGCCCCGTATTGGGCGTCGACCAGGGTGACCGCCGACTCCACGATGCGGTGCAGCACCACCTCCAGGTCCAGGTCGGAGCCGACCGCCAGCACCGCGTCCAGCAGTGTGTGGACCCGGTCCCGGGCCCCCCGAACCTGCGCCACCTGCTGCTGCAGGTCCTCCAGCAGTGTATCCAGCCGCAGCTGTGGAGACATCCCGAATGTCTCCACCTCACGCGAATCCTGCGTGCGCTCGTCCACCACAGCTCCCTTTGCCGTCTCGCTGGCCCACCCCCACAGGATGCCCGACGAGCCGAACCCGTCCGACGGCACCCCGGAGAGCAGCGAGGGCAGGTCTCAGGAAGGGTGGGCAGATGGGTGATCGTCCCATGGCCGGGCCCGATGTGGACACCTTCTCCCGTCGGATCATCGGCTGGTCCGCCGCCACCACCAAGGAGACCAGGCTCGTCCTGGGCGCCCTGGAGATGGCCCTGTGGCAGTGCGACCGGGATGGATTCCCGCACACTCAGGGAGAGTTGATACATCACTCGGACGCGGGGTCGCAGTACACATCGCTCGCGCTGACAGAGCATCTGGACCGTGCAGGGATCGCGGCACCGGGACAAGGCTCTGCCATGTCTTCGCCACTGTCCCTGCGGGAGTCGGCGCTCGCCACGGCTGGTCTACTGCGAGTCGACGTGAATCAGTGCGGTGGGGCGGGAGCGGGCCAGAGCCAGCCCGCCATGGGCTATGTCGATCAGCCGCGCCTCCGGCCGGGTGGCTGGGGCGGCGTTCAGCGGCCCCATCAAGGTGGCCAGCGCGGTCGGTCGTTTCTATTTCGGGTCGCGGTTGAACTGCGTCGTCGACCAGCGGTAGCCGAGCGCGATCAGGCCGACGCACCAGGCGATCGCGATCCAGCCGTTGTTGCCGATCTCGGTGCCGAGGAGGAGGCCGCGGAGGGTTTCGATGGCGGGGGTGAAGGGCTGGTACTCGGCGATCGGCTGGAACCAGCCGGGCATGGTGTCGGCCGGGATGAAGGCGCTGGAGACGAGGGGGAGGAGGATCAGCGGCATGGCCATGTTGCTGGCCGCCTCGGGGTTCGGGCTGGCCAGGCCCATGCCGACCGCGATCCAGGTCAGCGCCAGGGCGAAGAGCACGATGAGCCCGAATGCTGCCAGCCACTCCAGGGCGGTGGCATCGGTCGAGCGGAAGCCGATGGCCACGCCGACGGCGCCGACGAGGACCACGCTCATGACGGATTGCAGCACGCTGCCGACGACGTGCCCGATGAGTACCGAAGGGCGGTAGACCGCCATCGTGCGGAAGCGGGCGATGAGGCCCTCGGTCATATCCATGGAGACGTACACCGCGGCCCCGATCACGGTGCTGCCGATGGTCATCAGCAGCAAGCCTGGGACGATGTAAGCGATGTAGTCGGAGCGGTCGGCGCCGCCGATGCCCGCGCTCATCACGTCGCCGAAGATGTAGACGAAGAGCAGCAGCATCATGATCGGCGTGAGCAGCAGGTTCAGGGTTCCTGACGGGTAGCGCCGCGCGTGCAGCAGGTTGCGGCGCAGCATCGTTCTTGAGTCGCGTACAGCGAGAGACGGGCAGCTCATCGGACGTTCTCCTTGGGCTGGTTGGGAACGTTGGCTGGGCCGGTCAGGGCGAAGAACACGTCGTCGAGGTCGGGTGTATGGACGGTCAGTTCGTCCGCCTCGATGCCGGCGGAGTCGAGCCAGTCGAGAGTGGAACGCAGTTCGCGCTGACTGCCGTCGCTGGGGATGGACAGCGACAGTGCCTCGTCGTCCCGGGTGACTTCGCGCAGGGCGTCAGCGGCGAACTGGTAGGTGGCCGGGTCGGTGAAGCGGAGCCGGATGTGCCCGCCCGGGATGAGCCGCTTGAGCTCCTCGGCTGTGCCCTCGGCGGCGATCTTGCCGTCGTTCAACACAGCGATACGGTCGGCGAGTTCGTCGGCCTCCTCCAGGTACTGGGTGGTGAGGAAGACGGTGACGCCGTCGGAGACGAGGCCGCGGATGATGCCCCACATGTTGTGGCGGGAGCGCGGGTCGAGCCCTGTCGTCGGCTCGTCGAGGAAGATGATCCGCGGGCTGCCGACCAGCGTCATCGCGAGGTCGAGGCGGCGCTTCATGCCGCCGGAGTAGGTCGAGGCGGGCTTCTTCGCGGCCTCCACCAGGTCGAAGCGCTCCAGGAGTTCGGCGGCGGTGCGCCGCCCCTCCTGCTTGGAGAGGTGGTGCAGGTCCGCCATGAGGAGCATGTTCTCCTCGCCGGTGATCAGGCCGTCGACGGCAGAGAACTGCCCGGTGACACCGATCGCGGCACGGACCGCCTGTGGGTCGGCGGCCAGGTCGTGCCCGCCGACGTGTAGGTCACCGGCGTCGGCGGTGATGAGCGTGGACAGGATCTTCACGGCGGTGGTCTTGCCGGCGCCGTTCGGGCCGAGCAGCGCGAACACAGACCCGGCCGGGATACGCAGATCGATACGGTCGAGGACGACCTTTTCGCCGTATGACTTGCGTAGCCCGACGGCGGAAACCGCAGTCGGCGACGGATGACCGTCACCTGGGCTGGGCGTGGGCATGACAGATAAAGGCATGGTGACTTCCTTCCGAAGGCTGAAGACACAGGGGGAGTGGAAGCAATCTCGGAACTCGGATTGAGCGACTGTCCGCGACTACACGTCGCTCGTGTCGTCTTGGGGAATGGTGTCGAGCGGCCCGCGGCCGGAGACCTGCCCGCCAGGGGCATGGGCAGGGCTGAGCCAGGTCTCCGGCGGCCGGCTCGACCACCTCGGTGGACAGGATCTGCGGCGGCTTCTGGTGGCCGGTCGGCCCGTCGCCTGTTCGCGCTGTGCCGAGGCGAACGAACCGCGCGTGCGGGCTACGCCCACTGGCGAGGTGCGTTACTTCTCGGCCGTGCCGGGTGCCCTGCTGATGGACTCCTGATAGACGTCCGCATAGGTGCGTGAGTCCTTGACCAGGTCGTCGCAGAACGCGGCGACGTCCTTGCCGATGAGTTCCAAGACCCCCTTGCCCGCGGCGACGCCCTCCTCGAAGAAGTCGACGATCCCGGGGAGCAGCGGCCCATCAGGCAGGTCGATCGGCCCGACCTTGAACAGGTACTTCTGTATCTCCTTGTAGACGATCTGGTAGTCCGGCGGGAGCGCCTTGACCCGAGCCATGTGTGCCCGCCACTGCTTCTTGCCTTCGATGATGTCCTGGATGCCCACGTCAGCCTCCCAGCCGGCTCAGTTTCCTTGCGACGTTCCTGTTCAACTGCTCGCGCCACCGGTCGCGATAGGTGCGAGCCCCTTCTCCACCGGCCAGCGCCGTGCAAAAGCCTCGGATGTCGTCGCCGAGCACCTCGTGGACGCTCTGCCCGTCCGCCGCTGTTTCTTCGAGCAGCCCCAGGGCTGCGTCGAGGATCGGCATCAGGTTGCGGCCGGTGAAGTCCCCATGGGGAAAGAGGTCAACCTTGATCTGTTCCCACGCCGCCCGGTATTCGTCTGGCAGGGCCTCGGCCCGGGCTTCGAACGCCTTCCATTCCCTGGTGAGATCACTGCCTGTGATGGTCTCCCAGAAGTTCATCTCCCGCCCTCCTTGAGTCTGTCGATGCGTGATGAGACGTACTGCCATTTCGTCCAGAACTTCGCGAGTTCCTCGCGTCCGGCGTCGTTGAGCGCGTAGAACTTGCGCGGCGGACCGACCCCGGATGGTCGTTTCGTCACCTGGACGAGTCCGTTCCGCTCCAGTCGCAGCAGGATGGTGTACACCGTCCCCTCGACGACGTCGGCGAAGCCGAGCTCGTTCAGCTGACGGGTGATGGCGTACCCGTAGGTTTCTTCGCCGCCGATGATTTCGAGCACGCACCCTTCGAGTGTGCCCTTCAGTATCTCCGTCAGATCGTCCATCGCTGGTCCTCCTCGGCCGTATCGGTACTGCGTAGTGCCGAGTACCACTATACGGTATCACCGAGTAGTGGAGGTCGCCAGTAGTCGGCGAACATGGACCGGACTCTGCGATCCGCGAAGCGAAGGAAGAGATCCGACACGACGTGGACCTCGGTCCTCTGGTGGTCGAAGGGGACTTCGCCGATTGCCCCAACGCGCTGAACTTGACAGAGAAGCCCTCGATGACCAGCGCGGTGTGCGCGGTCTTCATCAGCTGGTGGCGGGATCGCTCGCCCAAGTCCAGGGCCCGCTCGAGCGTTTTCGTTGGCCAGTGAGCGTTGCACTTGGCCAGTTGAGCGCGAACGGTGCTGTCGGTCGGTGGTGGCCATGGGGGCAGGTGAGACTGTTCGGGGCCGCGTGCGGGCGCCAGATCCACGGTGAGGAACTCCAGGCGCCCGCGGCTCGGCCTCACCCGTTCGCGCGGTTTGTTTGCGGGACGTGAGTGAGGCGTTTCCGGAACGTCAGTGGCCCCGGGAAAAGTGGTGCCCACACCGCGGGAACGGCCGAAGAAAACTCCCGCACGAAACGCAGAGGGAACCCGATCATGCGTACTTCCCGGATTCGTACCGCCACCCTAGCCGCCATCACCGCCGCGCTGGCGCTGGGCCTGACCGCCTGCGGCGGCGCCGACGGCGGCTCGAAGGCGGCGGGCGGCGACAATGGCGCCGGTACCGCGCAGAGCCGGTCCGCGTCTGATGGAGACGGCAAGGGCGGCACGGAGCAGGCCAACAGCGGCGGTGACACCAAGGAGGGCACACGATCGACGACCGCCTCGGGCGGCACGGACGAGGTCGCGAGCAAGGGCACAACGGCCGGCGCCCAGCAGTGCCGCGGCGACGAGATGCTGCTCACCGCGGTGCACCGCTTCGCCGGGCAGCAGGGCGACCACCTGCTGGTCACCGCGTCGAACGAGGGCACTAAGCCATGCTGGGTCACCTCGTACCCGGCCGTGAAGCTCGGCGGCGACGTCGACGGCGCCGCACTGCCGCACTCGAAGAAGGACAACCCGGGCGGCCACAAGCACATCACGCTCCGGCCCGGCGGCAAGGCGTACAGCGCGGTGAACCTCTTCGACTACGGCTCGAAGAACCACACGGCGCAGTCGTTCGCCATCGCGCTGCGCGGCGTGGACGGTCACGACGGCCCCTTCTACTCCGTCGATATCAAGGGCGAGAAGCCGCAGTTCAGCTGGAACGAGGCCGACGTGCTGAACTGGAGCACCAAGAAGCCGTACGACTTCTGACGGTCCATCGGCCAGTGACGCGTCATCCGGGACGCGCCGCACCGCGCGTCCCGCACTCCGCCAGCACGGCGTCGGTGTGCTGGCGATCGTGTCCGGCTGGTCGTGGGACGGGGCGCCGAGTGCTCCGCGGATCATGGCACCTCGCCCTCGACCTCACGTGATCAGCCTGCACTGCTCCCGTCACAAGCCCAGCGTCCACCAAAGCCGGCGGAATCGAACGGGCAACGAACAGGAACCACCATGACCATGCAGACCGCCGTCATCGACCACCCCGCCCGGCGGCTCGTCGTGGCGCTTCCCCACTCTTACGACGCAGCCCGCGAGACATACGAGGCCCTCGTTCCCGAAGTCGATCTCGCTCGCTTCCGGCAAGCGCCCTCATGGCAAGCCACGCTCGAACTCGTCGAGACCAATGCCCCCCACGGCTTCATGCGCTACTACCGCAGCGACATCACCTCCGTCATGGCTGGATCGGAGTCCACCTGGAAGGCCACGCAGTACCTCATGGGCAACCACGCCATTGCTGAACGCATGTACCGCCACGACCCATCGGTCATGCTTCACGCTCCCTTGCGGACTCTCCTGTACGGCGACACCTTCGGAGAAGTAAAGCTGGCTGTCGACCAGCCAAGCCTGCTGTTCACGAGCTACGGCGACCCGCGGATCGCCGCCGTCGGCCATGAACTCGACGCGCTCCTCGCCCAGCTGATCACACTGCTCGATGGCAGAGTGCCACCGCAGTCGAGCCCTGCCCACACCCGGCCCTGGTCCTCAGACCTCTCGACGGCGTTCACGCTTGGCCCAGGCCACCGGGGTGGACGATGCTGCTGTGGGCCTGTCTGTGAAGACTCCGCCGTGCTCTGGTTCGCCTTGTACCTGGCAGCACCGCTCTGCCGCAGGGCACCGACAGCGCGCTCGCGCTGCGGATCAACGACTCGGCCCGACGCAGGCCCAAGTACCGGGTCCAGATCTTCGTCTACGGTTGGAACACCGGCCAGTACGTGGCGAACATCGGCTCGCAGAGCGAGTTCGTCAGCCCGCAGGGCTTCTTGAACACCAACGGGACGAACACGATCGCGCTGGCCGTCAGCGCCGAGCAGAGCGGCGTGGGCCCCGACTCCGTGCAACTCGTCGACCAGTGCACCGTCGCGGCGGGGTGCCCGCTCTCAGCAACACGGTGCCCGACTACACCGCCCTGTTCGGCTGATCCGGCGGCCTGGGCTCTCCCCGGACTCCCCGGCCCGCATGGCGCGGCCAGGGAGTCCGGTCTTTCCGGCGGCGGGCGTTCGCGGTCTTGATTTCCCATCAGGGCGCCATGTGAAATGTCACATATCCCGACTAGGAGGCAGCAGCCTTGAATCAGTTACGACGCACGCGTGGGTCCGTCGCCGCCGCGGTGGCGGTCCTGATGGCCGGACTTGCCCTCACGGCCGTCCCCTCGACGGCCGGTGCCGTCCCCGTCTTCTCCGCCGATTCCACTGACTCCGGCTCCACCGACTTTGCCGCCGGCACCGGAGCAGGACCAGACGAGCACGACCTGCCCGGTCCCTTCACCGAGGAGCAGCGGGCCCGGCACCAGGCCGCGCTGGAGCAGGTGCTGTCCGGCCAGGCGTCCGCCGAGAAGCGTGGACCGTCGAAGGTCGTCCGCCTCGGCAAGGGCAAGTACGCCGAGCTCTCCCGCGAGAAGACCGACAAGATCTTCGTCATCCTCGCCGAGTTCGGCGACACGATCGACAGCACGACCATGTACGACCCGGACGGTTCCGGCCCCCGGCCGCCCGTGATCAAGTACGGCGGCACGCCCGGCCCGCTGCACAACCGGATACCCCAGCCGGACCGGACCCTGGACAACGCCACCGACTGGCGGGCCGATTACCACCGCGAGCACTTCCAGGACCTCTACTTCTCGCACGACGCCGACCAGGAGTCGGTGGCCAAGTACTACGAACGGCAGTCCTCGGGGCGCTACTCCGTGGACGGCACGGTCGCCGACTGGGTGAAGGTCCCTTACAACGAGGCCCGTTACGGCAGCAATTACTGCGGCGGCCGCATCTGCAACAACGTCCAGGACCTCGTCCGCGACGGCGTGAACGCCTGGTTCGCCGACCAGAGGGCCCAGGGCCGCACCATGGAGCAGATCAAGGCCGACCTGGCGGCGTACGACCAGTGGGACCGCTACGACTTCGACGGCGACGGCGACTTCAACGAGCCCGACGGCTACATCGACCACTTCCAGATCGTCCACGGCGGCGAGGACGAGTCCGCGGGCGGCGGCGCGCAGGTGGCCAACGCTATCTGGGCGCACCGCAGTTACGTCTACGGCGGCAACGCCGGGAAGACCGGCCCGGAGGACAACAAGGGCGGCGGCACGCCAGTCGGCGACACCGGCCTGTGGGTCGGCGACTACACCATGCAGCCGGAGAACGGCGGTCTGGGCGTCTACGCCCACGAGTACGGCCACGACCTCGGCCTGCCCGACCACTACGACACCAGCGGCACCGGCGAGTCCTCCTCCGGCTCCTGGAGCGTGATGTCGCAGGGCTCGTGGCTCGGCCGCGGCAAGGACGCCATCGGCGACCTGCCGGGCGACATGAACGCCTGGGACAAGCTCCAGCTCGGCTGGCTCGACTACGCCACCGCCAAGGCGGCGACCAAGGGCACGTACAAGCTCGGCTACGCGGAGTTCAACAACAGCAACAGCCAGGAGCCGCAGGCCCTGATCGTCAGCCTGCCCGACAAGCAGGTCTCCACGCCCATCACCGTGCCCGCCCAGGGCGCGAAGCAGTGGTGGTCGGGCAAGGGCGACAACCTCTCCAACACCCTCACCCGCACGGTCGACCTGACCGGCAAGACGTCCGCCGCCCTCACCCTCGACGGCTGGTGGGACATCGAGCAGGACTGGGACTACCTCTACACCGAGGCGTCCGCCGACGGCGGCGCCACCTGGACCGCGCTGGACGGCACCGCTGACGGCGTGTCCATCCCCCGTGACGGCGCGGACCGTCCCGCCCTCACCGGCGTCGGCGGCGCCCACCGACACCTGACCTACGACCTCACCGCCTTCGCCGGCCGGAAGACCGACCTGCGCTTCCGGTACGCCACCGACGGCGGCGTGGCGGGCCTGGGCTTCGCGGCCGACGCGATCACCGTGACCGCCGACGGCCAGGCGCTGCTGAGCGACGACGCCGAAGGCGGCGAGAGCGGCTGGACGGCGAGCGGCTTCTCCCGCATCGGCGAGGCCGACGTCGCCTCCTACCCGCAGTACTACATCGCCGAGAACCGGCAGTACGTCTCCTACGACCACTCACTCCTGGTCGGCCCGTACAACTTCGGCTGGCGCAACACCCGGCCGCAGTGGGTGGAGCACTACCCGTTCCAGAACGGCCTGCTCATCTCGCTGTGGGACACCTCGCAGACGGACAACAACGTCGGCCAGCACCCCGGCCGCGGCCAGATCCTGCCGATCGACGCCCACCCGGCCCCGATGCGCTGGCCCGGCGGCACGCTGATGACCAACCTGATCCAGACCTTCGACGCATCCTTCGGCCTCCAGCCGACGGACGCCTTCACCCTGCACCGCGACGGCGCCGCGGTCGACGTGCCGTCGCAGCCGGGCGTCCCGGTCTTCGACGACCGCCACGGCGACCGCTACCACAGCCCAGCCGACCCCACCGGCAGCGTGATCGTCCCGGACACCGGCACCACGATCACCGTCCTGAACGAGGCGGGCGACGGCCACCACGTCGTCGTGCAGGTCACCCCCTCCGAGGACTGACCCCGCCCGGTCCGGCCCGCCGCATCCGGCGGCGAGCCGGCCCCGGCGAACGACGGCCCGAGGTGGTCGATGATGCGGTCGGCGGCAGACTTGGACACCCCGAACGACGGTGCGAGTTGGCGCAAGGTCAGGTTCGTCCGCCAGTAGGCGGCGAGCAGAAGCACGCGGTCCTCCAGCGGCAGGCAGGCCAGGCCTGTCGGGACGGCGAATCCACGTCCGGCCAGCAGCGGCCGGATCTCGGCGATGGCGCGGCCGACGGTTGAGGATCCGACCTGGTAGATCACGGCCAGGGCATCGTGAGTGAGTCCGGTCCGCAGGTGAACCAGGGTGACCAGCACCCGGTCGGTAAAGACGAGTTCGTACTTCGGCCCGGCCCCGGCCTGCCGCCTGCGGCGACCCCGGCGCCGCTCGTGCCGTCCAGACTCGCAGCGTGCTTCCCAGCGTGGCGCGAGTTCTTCGATGAACTCGCCGAGATGTTGGCGCGCGAGACCGCAGAGGGCAGGATGGGCCATGGCCGCGCGGGCCTGCTTGATCTTCACACCTCAAGAACCCGCTCGGCCATCGCCATGTCACGGCCGCCCACGACCAATCGCGGGGCAGGCCGTTAGCTCACGCAGCCCGCAGCGTTGCCTCGGTTTCCATCAGGAAGGCAACTGCTTCGTCGTAGCGCCGTGCGTGCTGAGGGCAGTGGCGGAGCTGGTTGGCGATCTGCTGCCGTTCCAGGTGGCGTCCTGCTGAGCGCGGGCGCGGACCGTGATGGCCCGGGCGAGGTCGCTGTCGTCGGGGAGGGGTTCGCTGAGGTCAAGGGCAGCCTGGTTGTCCTCGTCGAGCGGTCCACACGTACCAAGCAGGACCTCGTACGCCTCCGCAACGAAACGCAGAGGTCCCTGGACGTGCGGGGGCCGAGGTCGACGCGCTCAAGGTCCGGCGGTTGCCGCTCGGTGTGGTTGGAGCGATGGCCGGAGTCGTGGGCGCCGCATAGCGGCGGGCGCGCCGGTGCTGTCGGCGGAGATCCAGTCGACGGCCAGGCACCGGTCGACGGTGGCGGTGACTCCGAGCTCCTCCACCAGTTCACGGGCTGCTGCGTGCGCGGGGGAATCGTTCTTGTCGACGGCGCGGCCGGCCAAGAGACATGTGTCGCGATAGTCGGCGTGTTGGACCAGGACCTGGCCGAGGGGGTTGGTGATCAGCACGGACGTGCCGACCCATAGGGCGGCCGAGGCGCGCAGCGCGCCGTACGCCTCGTCGCTCATCACGGTGCCGGGCATTTCGCCGGGTACGGATGTGGTCGTCATATCTCTCCGAGTCAGAAGGGGCCGGTCGGGCCGAGGGAGGAGTGAGGCGGTTGAGCGCCGTCAGGCAGTGAGCCGATGGGGAGCGTTGGGGACGGGCCCGGTCGTGAGCCGGGTGAAGTACTCGGTCGCGATGATCTTTCGCCGGGTCTCCTCAGGCAGGCGGGCGAGGATGCCGGGCAGCGGCCGTTCGCGGGCGACCTCCCCACGGTGCGCGAGGATCGCGGCCCACTTCTGCTCCAGCCAGGGGCTGACGTCGACGGCTGTGGTGGCGTACGCGTCCGGGACCGCGAGCACGGGTTTGCCGGCGGCCTCCAGCAGCGGCCCGAGATCTCCGACGCCCGATTTTGAGCGCGTGGCGCAGTACACGGCGCGCGGTTGCCAGGGCTGCCCGGCTTCCGGGTGCAGATGCGCGAGCCCCGCGTCCTGAACGGCGAGGAGAGCGACCTGGTGAGTGCGGCGATGGTCCGCATGACCGGTCAGCTGGCCCAAGGCATCATGCGTCACCACGACGTCGGGGCGGAACGAGCGGACCTGGTGGACCAGGGCGGCGATCACCTCGTCCAGCGGTGCGTCGACGAGCCGAGGACGGCCGGGGGCCGCCTTCGGGTTGCGGGCGTCGCCGTACCCGAGTAACCGTGGGGTGCCCGCACCGAGGGCGCGCAACGCGTCCGCGAGCTCGGCGGCCCGCGGGCTCTCAGGCGCCCACGTCATGGTGACGACAGCGGTGCGCGCGTGCGCGGCAGCGTGCTGGGCGAGTACGCCACCGGCGAGGAGGCTTTCGTCGTCGGGATGGGCGAACACACCGAGCAGGGAAGCCGTAGCGGACGACGTCACGGGCTTCGCGCGGGTCAGTTCGTCTGAGTCAGGCACGCTGTCCGCCCGCCGCCAGGGGGTTCTGTTCGCTGGCGAGGGTTCGGCTCGGCCATTGGAAGACAAGCCTTGCGCTGGGCTTGTCGAGCACATCGCCGGGCGGCAGCTGGTCGTCGGGTGTTCCGGCCGGGTGGATGGTCATCGGCGGATAGCCGCTCTCGCGCACCTCGCGGTCCCAGACGCGGACGCACTCGGAGAAGTGCTCCGCCACCTCTTCGGCAGCTGGGCCGTAGGCGTGGATGAAGAACTCCGTGATGCGGTCGGCCGGCTCCGGGGCGTCCTGGACCTGCCTGTAGGTCAGGTAGGCGAGGGAGCCGTTCGCCAGGATCGCTGCCGCGTCCTGCTGGGCCACGAGCGAGGACCCCTTCGGCACCGTCAGCCGGCAGAACCCTGCCAGCGTGCTGGCGGCGTAGATCTGCAGGGTCTCGAAGTTGAAGACGCCCCGGACGACGAGGCCGGTGGAGAGCTCGTGCCGCGGCCCGTGCAGAGCCTGGTCGAGACCGGCGGTGTCGCCGGGCGCCCCGTCCTCCCACCGCACCGTGACGTCGCCGTCGGCCAGCCGCACGGCCGGGGCGGTGCGAGCGGCGGCACCGCGGTCCCGCACGAAACCGCAGTACGTCCAGTGCTCCGCCACCAGGGTGTCGCCGCGCCGGACCAGGGTGAGGGAGCGGGTGTAGCCGCCCATCTCCAGCGGCACGACCAACCGCGCGCCCTCGGCGAGTTGTTCCCGCCAGGCCGGTGCGATGTCGGACGCGTTATGGGTGATCATCACACCGTCGAACCCGCCGGCCGGGACATGTCCGGGCGCGCCGAGTCCGCCGTCGCCGAGGACAGCGGCCACCCGGCCGCTTCCGGCCTCCGCGCACAGCCGCTGTGTGCGGTGCACCACGTACGGGTCGACGTCCACGGTCACTACCCGGCCGCGCTCCCCGACCACGTGCGCGAGCAGCTCCCCGTTGTACCCGCCCGACCCGACTTCCAGCACGGTCATCCCCGGCTCCAGCCGGAGTTGCTCGATCATGTCCGCCTGCAGCCAGGCCGCCGAGACGGAGCTGACCGCGGTCTCGGACGGCTCCCGGACCGTCACCACGGCCAGGTCATCGTGATAGGCCGTCTCCAGCGGGGCCTCGGGCACGAAACGGTGCCGGGGTACCTCACGCAGCGCGGCCTGCACCCGCGGTGAGGGCGCCCAGCCCTTCGCGATCACGGTGTCTGCCATCCGTTCGCGCAGCCGGACGGCCTCGGCCGGCTCGCCCGGCACGGCCGGGACGGTGGCGGCGCACCGATAGGAGTGGATCGGCGGCAGCCCGGGCAGCGTCCCCGGCCACACCGCGTTCAACGCCTGCGCGGAGGGCGCGAAGATCTTGCCCAGGGTGGCCAAGGTGTGCAGGGAGTGCCACTGCCAGCACGAGAAGCGGTGCGCTTCGGGCAGTCCGAGCTCGCCTTCCCAGTCGGTTACGCGCACGACCGGGGAGATGCGGCGCACGTCCTGCCGGTCGTCGTGAAGGACCGCGATGACAAAGGCATCCTCCTCGCGTGCCGTCAGTCCTGTTTCCTCCGCCAACTCCCGCACTGCTGCGGCCGATGCGGACTCGCCTGTCTCGATCCGGCCTCCCGGCAGCTCCCACATGCCCCGGGTGGAGCGGCCCAGAAGAACCCGTCCAGAGGCGTCGGTGATGACGGCCGCAGCGCCAACAACCGCCTGGGGGGCTGGTCGGCCCTTCTCCACCGCGGTGAATGAACCGTTTGCCCCGCGCAGGATCAGCATCGCCAGGCCCGCCGCGTCGAACCGCTCGACGTCCGGGAAGCCGTCGATGAGTGTGGCGAGTTCGTCCTCATCCAGGGCGATGTGGCGCCGTTCGTCGGGCGTGTGCTCCACGACGGGGGTGATGATGACGAGTGCCCCACCGTCGCGCAGCCGCGCGGCCAGACGGCGCAGCACCCGGGCGCGATCGCGGATGAAGGCGACGGAGAGCCGCAGGGTGATCAGGTCGTAGTCGTCGTCGGCAAGGTCGGCCAGGTCGTCGTGCTCGATGTCCAGGCACAGCCAGCGCACCCCCTCTACTCCGGGGTGCTCCTGGCGGGCCCGTTCCAGGGCGCCTTCGGCGAAGTCGGCGGCGTCGACGGTGTACCCGAGCGATGTCAGGAACACGGCCGTCTCACCGGCACCGCAGCAGACATCCAGCGCCCGGCCGTTCTCGGGTGCCGGAGTGGCGTGCTCGATGAGCAGAGCCTTCTCCTCGTTCCCGAGCCGCCGGAACCCACGGCCATCGTCGTAGTGCTGGGACCAATCGGCCCGGGTGTATCCCACAGATCGCTCCTTGCTCATGAAAGGGGGGTGGTCGTTACGGCAGCTCGACGGGGCCATAGAGGGCGGCCGGCTGCTTGGTCTGCAGCGCCCAGTACCTGTCGCCGAAGCTCCAGTGCCAGAACTCGGTCGAGTAGTTTGTGAGCCCGGCCGCGGACAGCACGGCCTTGAGGGTGGCCCGGTTCGTCTGGGCCCGGGTGCTGAGACCAGGGGCATCGGTGTAGCAGGCGCCGCCGCTTTCCTCGGGATTGGCGTTGACGCGTGTGCCCATGTCCAGCTCGCGGCCTTGGTAGTCGACGAGTGTCACGTCGACGGCCGCGCCGGCAGAGTGCGGTGCGATCTCCGGAGGTGAGACGAAACGGCTGGCCGCTTCGCGGAGCTCGGCGGCCTGCCACTCAGGGTGGGCACGGGCCAGCTCGCCGGAGTACGTCTCGAAGTAGCGCCGCTGCAGGGCCGGCGGCCGGTAGCCCTCCACGAACAACACGAGCACGCCAGTGGGCAGCAGCGACTGTGCGTGCAGCAGCCGGGTGAGGACCCCTTGCCGTACGTGGGCGTAGGCGCCGGTCGCGTCTTGCCGGCGGTCATCGACCTGCAGTCGGTGCTCGCGGACGTCGACGAGTCTCTCGCCGCAGTCCTGAAGGGGGATCGCGGCCACCCTCGGATCGGACATCAATACGATGCTGCTGCTCATGCGGTTCCCCAGTCCCAGGTGCCGACGTACGCGGCCTCGCCGGTGCGCCGGGCAGATTCCACCGCGCTCAGGCGCGCGAAGTCACGAGGCGGCATCAGCGCCTCCCATTCGCCCAGGGGCAGAACACGGACCTCGTCGTGCTCCCGCGGGTTCAAGGCGATGGCGCGGATCTGTTCCGCGGTGAGCCGGCCGCCGTCGAAGACGCAGCCGATCGTGCTGTGAGGCCATTCGGCGCCCGGCAACCCGAACACGGTGGCCAGGAGACGGGGCGGCCCTGGCGGCGTCAGGCCAGTCTCCTCCCGGCACTCGCGCACGGCTGTCTCCCAGGGCCGCTCACCCAAATCCATCGTTCCGCCCACCAGCTGCCACGGGTGGGCGGGCGAGTAGACGGAGTGCAGCTGGATGGGCCGGTCGTCCTCGTCGGTGAAATACATGCAGGCGAACGCCGTGGTCTTCGGCACCGTGGCGGCGTACAGCTCGGGCGGCATCCAGGCCGAGGCGCCTTCCGATGTGCTCGCAGCGGCTGGTTCGTTGAGACGTGTCATCCGCATCAGGGCCGGACTGCCCGCGAAGCCGAGCTCGCGGTAGAGCGGGGCTGCCTCCACGCTGGAGTGGAGCTCGAACAGGGTGACCTGCTCGTCGCGGGAGAGGTGGTCGAGGAGTGCGGAGACCACGGCCCGGGCGTAGCCGCGGCGCCGGACGTCCGGTCGCGTGGCGACGACGTGCACGCGGGCGGCCAGCCCCCGGGGGTAGGCCGGTGCCGGAAGCACGGGGTGGATCAGACCGAGCGCGCAGGCAGCAAGCGCGCCGTCCGGGCTGTCGATGACGAAGGCGCGCGCGTCCCCCGACTCGATCAGTCGCGGCGCCAGCTCGTCAGTGCACTGCCGGATCCATTCCTCGCTCAGGGGCGTAGACAGGACGTGCTCGGAGCGCATCCGGACGATGCCCTCGGCGTCAGCAGGCGTGGCCGCGCGGGTCAGCGGGTGCCCGGCGTCAGACGACGGCCTCACCGTGGGGATCGATACCGTGTCGCGGTTCATGAGCGCTCTCCCGTGGACGAGTTGAAGGTGTTGTGCTCGGCGCGCAACCGGGCCAGAGTCCGCCGGCCCCGCTCGACGAGTTCCGGATCACCGTGGGCGACGCCGAACGCGATCCCGCTCACCGAATCGAGAGCCATGTCGATGACAAGCCGTGCCTCCTCGGCCCCCGTCAGGGGCCTGCCGTACCCGGTCAGGAACGCCTGGAAGAGCTCGGGGCGGTTGGCCCAGGCGTCGGACATGCGGACCAAGTCCCGTACGGCCGGGCCGGGCTCGCTGCGCTCGAGGTCGATCACCCCGAGGAAGCCGTCGTCATCCTCGGAGCTGTCGGCGTCATCGGTGTGGAGGATGTTGCGCAGCTGGAAATCGCCGTGGGTCTCCACCCACTCCAGCGGCGGCAGAGCCTGCGCCTGCCGGACAAGGTCGCGGACGAACTCGGCATCTCCCGGCTCCAGGTGTGGTCCCGCTGCGGCCAGGTGCCGTTCGGCTTTGCCGACAGCCGGGCCGCTGCCGACGGGGGCGGGGCGCGGGGGAGAGGCGTGGTGGATCCGGCGGGCCAGCGCGCCGATCTTGCGGAAGACTGCCTTCTCCTGCCGCGGGGACAGGGCGACGCCGTGCAGAGTGCGGCCCGGCACCGCTGTGAGCACCACTGCCCTGAGTTTCTCGTCGGCGGCCACCAGTCGGGGCGCAGCCGCGCCCAGTAGCGGAGCCCAGGTGCGTAGGGCGGTCACCTCTCTCTGGTGGAAGCGCTCGTTCTGGTGGACCTTGACGAACCACATCCCTCCGTCGGCGCCGTGCGCCCGCCACACCTGGCTGCCCTCCCGCGCCCAGGAGGCATCCGTCCAGCCGGTGATGCGTCCGACGGCCTGTTCGGTGAACTCCCGCAGCCGCGGGCCCGGTCCGGACGTCCCGACCGCCGGGACGGGACGGCACCGGTCGAAAGATGGGTCGTAGGCGATCGGGTCCCGGGGCTCCTGGAAGTGCACGGCCATCATCTGGCCGGACCGGTAGGCGTCCATCCCCGCCCGGCAGTACGCGACCATCGGCTCCGGAAGGGCGTCGAGAGGGAACCAGCCCATCGCGTCGCACACGGCCGGCTCCCGGACGGAGGGGGCGCCCTGCCAGGTGCGCACCTCGAAGAACAGTCCAGACCTCGACTTGCCGCCAGGGCTGCGGTGGTGCACGGCGACCGCGAAGCGTACGTCCGCCGCGTCGATGCTCACGCCGGCCTCTTCCGCCGCCTCGCGGATCAGCGCGTCGACGACGTCCTCATGCGGTCCGTCCAGGTGCCCGGAGACCAGATGCCACAGGCCGGCGGTGTACACCTGCCCGGCCCGCCGCGACAGCAGGACCTCCGGCCCCTCGCCGGTCTCCCTTCGCAGGATCAGGTGGACGTCCACCGGCTCGGCGTGCCGCTCCCCGCTGCTCACGATGCACCCCCGGGGCGTCGGGCGAGCAGGACCGTGAACACGGCGTTCTCCACCAGGGATCCGTCGGTCGCGTGCGTGTGGAGCAGCGTGCGGGCCTCGTCCTCGAACGCGGCGTGTCGCTGCCCGAAGAGCTCCGCGCCGGCGAAGGAGGTGCCGCGCAGGTAGCCGAGCACGGTCTCCGGTCTCCAGGTACGGACAACGGGCACACGGTGCTCGGTGACGTCGCTCCACGCCGACGCGGCGAGGTCCTCCTCGTACGAGCGACGGGGCTCGGAGTAGGAGCCGCGGCTGCCCGCCCGGCGCTCGGAGCCCAGGTAGCGCTGGATCAGTCCGCGCAGCGCACGGGTCCACTCGGCATCGTGGGTCCACAGGCTCCCGTCGCCCATGATCGCCACCGTGGCGTCCGGCGCGGCGACCCGGTCCGCCATCTTCAGCACCGCCGGACCGTCCATCCAGTGGTAGGACCGGCAGCAGGTGACCAAGTCCGGCGCTTGTGCCTCTTCGCCGGACAGAGGTGTGAGCGGCCTGTACGCGTCGGCCGCGCAGCGGACGAGGGTGAGGGTGCAGCGGTCGAGCGCGGGAGCCAGCGCGACCCGGGCCTGGTCCAGCATCTGCTGGCTGACGTCGACCGCCTCGATGTGCGCCAGATCGGGGACAGCCGCCCGGAGGGCGAGCGGCACCTGCCCGGTGCCGGTGCCCAGGTCCAGCAGCACCGGCACCGACTGTCCGCGCAGAATGTCGGCCAGCAGCCGAACCGCCGCGTCCGGCACACCGGGCCGGTAGCGGGCGTAGGGCGCGGCCGCGGCCGCGAACAGCGCCTCCTGCTCTGGCGGAAGGCCAGGGAAGGGCACGTCGGGGTTGCGGATGTCGGATCGGGCGGGCGGCATGGTGGCACCCTTCGTGGGGCGGACGCAGGCTCCGACGGGCTCGGCGGGAGACGGACGGTGAGGGGGACCGGGCGAAATGACGGCGGTGGTGTGATCCGCTGCAGTGCGGGGCATCAGGTGGCGCCTTGGACGGCGTCGGGTGCGCGGGCGCCGACGGTGTGCAGAGCACGGACGGCGGTCGGCGAGGCCACTGGCGTGGAGGGACAGCAGCAACGGGGCAGCTTCCCCGCGACGGCGATCAGTGCCACGTAAATGGTGGAGGCGTGCAGGTCCACCACGGCGATGACCGAGATACCGATGGCGGTGATCCCGAAACCGGCGACGGTGATGGCCTGCGCCGCGGCGCACCCTCAAGCTGACGTTCTGCGATGCAGGGGAGTCGGCCCCGGGGTAGGTGTAGGACACGTTGTCCACGTGGATCTGGTGGACGTGGGACGGCAGCGGAGCGCCGGTGGTGGGGATGGCGTTCTCGGTTAACAGGGTGATGGCGTCCTCGGTGTCGGTGAGGAACAGCAGTTCCTCGTAGAGGCGGTTGACCTGTTGAACCAGCGAGGTCAGCCGGGCGGTCGAGGCGCGGATCGCGAGGACCGCGGTGCCGCCGACGGCGAGCGGCAGGGAGCCGTCGGCCAGCAGCCACCACAGCACTCCGTAGCAGGCGAGCGACGCGATGCCCGCGAAGGCGCCGGCAACCAGGTCCGTGGAGGCCTGCGCGCGGGCCAGGCGTCGCTGTTCTGCCTCGGTCTGGTGGGACATCTCCTCGTAGCTTTTCAGCAGCTTTGTTCCGGCGGCGTGGACGCGGATCTCGCCTTGCGCGTGCGGGCGGGTCAGGAAGCCCAGGAGCGAGGCGATGGCCCGCCGGTGGTCGATCCAGTGAAGCTTCGATACGTACTCGCGGCGTGCGGAGCTGACCGCGCCCCACCCCTTGGGCAAGGCGATCACCAGCAGCATCGGCAGGAGCATCCAGTGCAGCGACGCCAGGACGACAGCGGCCGCCACCATCGAGATGAGGACGTTGCCGACCCCCACCGACAGCATCAGCATGCTGCGGGCCGAATCCGTGCCGAACCGGCCGGCCTCCAGCACTTGGACCTCGGGGCGCTCGGTCGCCTCCAGCTCGACGCGGGTGACGGCCGTGTAGTAGCGCGCCGAGACCGCCCGCTCCACCTGCGGTTCCAGCCGGCCGGAGATCGCCGTCGACCATGCCGTCAGCAGGGCCGCGATCACCGCGGTCGCCGCCAGTACCGTCAACGACGGCAGGGCTTCTCGCAGCTTGTCCGCCGTCGGCCCCTCAGCGAACAGATTCGTGAGCACGCTGTTGACCGCAACCAGCCCCCACGCCGCGGTCACCCCCTGCCCGAGCTGCGCGATCACCACCCCCGCCATGGCCCGCCGGTCCGTCTGCCAGCCCGTGCGGAGCACCAGGGCGACCATGCGCGGCAACGCCGCCGCCATATGCCGGAACGAGAGCCTGGTCAGCGGGCCCGCGTGACGTACGTAGGACTGGTCGTAGCGCAGCCTGCCCCCGTACAGCTCGCGCTCCGCGTTGGAGATCGTGTCCTTCGCCGGTGTGCTCTTTGCGTCCTGCGAGGCAGCGCGGCGTGGTCCGGTGCGTGTCACTTCGCTCCTTCCTGACGGCCGTGGCGGTCTCGTCGGGTTCAACGACTCCACCGACTTCTCGAACACGTGTCTTTCGGCCGAGCTTCGAACCCCGGATCCAAGCGGCTGCTGAAAGGTGCGAGATGCATGGGCCCTTGTGCCACAAGAGGCCCTCCATGAATCGGCGTTGGCCGAAATGCCGTCGGTCGCGCGTGCTGCGCCGCGCTCCTGGTGCTCTGGCGGGATCAGAGAACCTGGGCCTTCGGCCAGCTCTGTCCGAGCGGAACTGCACAAGCCTGGTCCGCGTGTGGTCGTCGCGCACTCCCTCGGCAGCGTGATCGCCTTTGACATGCTGATCCGCGACGGCATCGGCCCCGGCCCTGAGGGACTCACGACCCTGGTCACATGCGGCTCCCCGCTGGCCTGGCCCACCATCCGCCGCTCTCTGGGGCACGACGAAAGTCCCCTCCGACTGCCCGACGGAATCGACTGGTTGTTCCTGGTGACATCCTCACCCAGTCCCAGGGCCTCGCATCGGTCGCGCCAGACGTACGCGACGAACGCGCCACCAACGGAGTCGCTGATGCCCACTCGGTGCTGCGCTATCTGCGGCACGGGGCGCTCGCCGACGTCATTGCGAAAGCAGGACGGGGACAACTGATCCCTACGTTGTTCTGCGGGCCGTGGTGAGCCCTTCGTATGGTTCACCGGAGTCGAGCAGGCCGACGAGCACTTGGGAAATGTTGCCGGTACCGGTGTCCCGGACAAACAGCAGACAGCGCAGTATCTCCTCCAGCACGGATCTTTCCGTTCCGGGCGAGGTCGTCCTGGGCGTGGACACACACAGCGAGGTTCATGTTGCCGCCGTGGTCTCCCCGCTGGGGAAGGTTCTGGGTACCGAGTCCTTTCCGGCCACGGCGGCCGGCTACTGGCTATATTTGTCGGTATACCTGTCTGGTCCGCTCTTGCCGGGGGAGTAGCGGTGCTAGGGCGTGTTTCGAAAGTCCCGCCTGCCTGGCGACGCCTGGCACGCACGCTCGCTGCGTTGTCGGGCTCGCCCCGATACGCCCAGTATCGGGGCGACCCTCCGCCTTGCGATCGCACGCACCAGACGTCGCCTGGCCCGCCCTACGGGCGGACGACGCTACTTTCGAAACACGCCCTAGGGCCTTTGTTCCGGGTCCTGCCGGGCTTCCTGATCGGGAAAGATCCGAAAGATCGGCCCGACAGGCCCTGGGCCGGCGGGTCCGGACCGCCGCTTCTGCGTGCGGTAAGCACAAACGGCCCACACGCCGGGGGTGACGGGCTTGTGCGGTACACCACAGTCCCGTTTTGTAGAGCTCTCACAAAGCGAGACCGCATTCCCCTGGTGGTTCGCCTGCATGGGGCAACGTTTCTGTCCGGCTCCGCCAGGAAACGGGTCAGGAGACTGTACAGAGTCGACGGCAGGATTTTCTTGGCTGGGTTCGTAGGGTCGATACATGACCGTTGTGGACGAAACCCCGGGCGAGCCGAGTGACACCCGTGGCCGGGTGGCCGAACTGCTGGCGCTGCGCGAGCAGGCCCGGCGCGGACCGAGCGACCGGGCGACCGAGGCCCAGCACGCCAAGGGCAAGCTGACAGCGCGTGAGCGCATCGAGCTGCTCCTGGACCCGGATTCGTTCAAGGAGGTCGAGCAGCTGCGCCGGCACCGGGCGACCGGGTTCGGCCTGGAGGAGAAGAAGCCGTACACGGACGGTGTCATCACCGGCTGGGGCACGGTCGAGGGCCGCACGGTCTTCGTCTACGCACACGACTTCCGGATCTTCGGCGGCGCGCTGGGCGAAGCCCACGCCACCAAGATCCACAAGATCATGGACATGGCGATCTCGGCGGGCGCCCCGCTGGTCTCGCTGAACGACGGCGCCGGCGCCCGCATCCAGGAGGGCGTCAGCGCGCTCGCCGGATACGGCGGCATCTTCCAGCGCAACACGCGCGCCTCCGGCGTCATCCCGCAGATCTCCGTGATGCTCGGCCCGTGCGCGGGCGGCGCGGCCTACAGCCCCGCCCTCACCGACTTCGTCTTCATGGTCCGCGAGACCTCCCAGATGTTCATCACCGGACCGGACGTCGTGAAGGCGGTCACCGGGGAGGAGATCTCGCAGAACGGCCTCGGCGGCGCCGATGTGCACGCCGAGACCTCGGGCGTCGCGCACTTCGCGTACGACGACGAGGAGACCTGCATCGCCGAGGTGCGGTACCTGCTGTCGATGCTCCCGTCCAACAACCGGGAGAACCCGCCCACCGTGGCGAGTGACGACCCGGCCGACCGGCGCGGCGACGTCCTGCTCGACCTGGTGCCGGCCGACGGCAACCGCCCGTACGACATGCACAAGGTCATCGAGGAGCTCGTCGACGACGGCGATTACCTGGAGATTCACGAGCGCTGGGCCCGCAACATCGTCTGCGCCCTGGCCCGGCTCGACGGCCAGGTCGTCGGCATCGTGGCCAACCAGCCGCAGTCCCTCGCCGGTGTCCTGGACATCGAGGCGTCGGAGAAGGCGGCCCGCTTCGTTCAGATGTGTGATGCATTCAACATTCCCATCATCACCCTTTTGGACGTACCCGGCTTCCTGCCCGGCGTCGATCAGGAGCACGGTGGAATCATTCGGCACGGTGCGAAGCTGCTCTACGCGTACTGCAACGCCACGGTGCCGAGGATCTCGCTGATCCTGCGCAAGGCCTACGGCGGTGCGTACATCGTGATGGACAGCCAGTCCATCGGTGCGGACCTCACCTACGCCTGGCCCACCAACGAGATCGCCGTGATGGGCGCCGAAGGTGCCGCCAACGTCATCTTCCGTCGGCAGATCGCCGACGCCGAGGACCCGGAGGCCATGCGGATCCGCATGGTCAAGGAATACAAGGCCGAACTGATGCATCCGTACTACGCCGCCGAGCGCGGCCTGGTCGACGACGTCATCGACCCCGCCGAGACCCGCGAGGTACTGATCGCCTCGCTCGCGATGCTCCGGTCCAAGCACGCCGATCTGCCGTCCCGCAAGCACGGGAACCCCCCGCAGTAACCGCGACTGCGTACCACCCCGCACAGTCCGCCACGTACTGCCGAAAAGACGGAGATACATCCCATGAGCGCTGTTCCTGCCGAGTCCGTGCTGCGCGTCGAGAAGGGCCTTGCCGACCCCGAGGAGCTGGCCGCCATAACCGCGGTCCTGCTCGCCCGCGCCGCAGCCACGTCCGCCGCTCCGGCCCACCGGGGCCGTACCTCCGCGGGCTGGCGCCGCCTGGAGCGCACCCCGGGCTTCCGCGCCCCGCACTCCTGGCAGGGCTCCGGGATCCGGCTGTACGGGCCCGAGCCGGTGCCCGTCGCCGTTCTGGACTCCGACCGCACCACGGTTGTCGAGG
>NZ_JBEZKL010000055.1:0-47762 GCF_040704695.1 Streptomyces sp. NPDC048411 | reverse complement strand
GCGTGCAGCTGCAAGGCGGAGGATTGAGACATGGCGGAGCCATGGTGATTGACGACAACGCGGCAGATGTGCGTGCCCAGCCCCGCGACGCCGCCTCCCATTTGCCGGTCGGCCTTAGGAGGGGCAATGGAGCCCAACATCCTGCTCGAAGCCCTCATCGACGAGGCGGGCGTCTCCCGGGCAGGTCTTGCCGCGCACATCAATCAGGCCGGGCGTGCCCGCGGTCTGTCCCTGCGGTACGAACACACGGCCGTGGCCCGCTGGTTGAAGGGTCAGCGGCCCCGCGGACAGGCGCCCGACCTGATCTGCGAGGTGCTCGGCGACCGGCTGCGCCGCCCGGTCTCCCTCGGCGACATCGGCATGGCGACCCGCGGCGGCGGGGGCACGGCCGCGCCGGGCTCGACGCTCACCGGCTTCGTCGAGCGGGCCACCGCGTTGTGGCGCTCGGACGAACAGCAGCGCCCGCACGTCATCGCCGCGGCCACGGTCACCGGTACGACAGCGGTGATGCCCGTGTGGGAGTGGGAGAACCCGCCCGAGGACGCCGACGTCTCCCGCGTCGGTCCGACACGCGTCGGCATGGCCGACATAGCGATGCTGCGTGCCGCCCGCACCCACTACGAACTGATGTACCGCAGGGCCGGCGGCATCGCGACGCGTTCCCGCATCGTCGGCTTCCTCAATGCCGAGACCGCCCCGCTGCTGCGCGGCGGTTACAGCGACGCGACCGGCCGCCGGCTGCACCGGGCGACCGGCGGGCTGGTGGCCGTCGCGGGCATCTGCGCGTACGACTCCGACGCGCACGGTCTCGCCCAGCGCTACTTCCACCAGGCGCTGCGGCTGGCCAAGGCGAGCGGGGACCGGGGGCTCGGCGGGTATGTGATCGCCCTGCTGGTCAACCAGTCGCTGTTTCTCGCCGACTACCGGCAGTCCGTCGCCTTCGCGGAGGCGGCGCTGCGGGCGGCGGGACGGCACATCACGCCCGCGCTGGCGGCTGATCTGTACGCGATGCAGGCGAAGGCGTACGCACACCTCGGTGACGGCCGCAGCGCCCTGGAGTGCATCCGGCGAGCCGAGTCCGAGGCCGAGCGCATCCGCCCCGGCCACGAACCCGACGAGACGGGGTACGTCGAACCGGGCCTGGTCAATGTGCAGGTGGCGGAGACCCTGCTCAGCCTCGGCGATCTGCTGGGGGCTCGGGAGCACGCCGCGGCTGCGGTCAGTACCCCGGCGCACGACCGGGGCCGGGTGCACCGGCTGGCCATGCTGACCCATATCGAGCTGCGGCAGGGGGAGGCGGACCGGGCGGCGGGCACGGCCGCGGAGATGGCGGAACGGGCCCGGGGGATGGAGTCGCAGCGGCTGCGGGACCGGCTGCGGGCGGTGCGCGAGGATCTGGTCGGGAGCGGCTGCGCCGACGCGAAGGAGGCCGCCGAGCTGATCGACGGGGCGTTGCGCGTACCGCTGTGAAGGTACGGGACGTATGCCGGGAACGTTCCCCTCCGGCGCTGTTCCTGCTGCCATGTTGCCACCAACGTGTCGGAAGGTGGCAGAACTATGCAGTGGACGAATCTGAACGAACAAACTGTGTATGAGAACCGCTGGTTCCGGGTCAATCTGGCGGATGTCGTTCTTCCCGACGGCCGTCATCTCGACCACTACCTCGTCCGGCTCCGGGCCGTCGCCGCGGCGACCGTCGTCAACGAGGCCAACGAGGTACTGCTGCTGTGGCGGCACCGGTTCATCACCGACAGCTGGGGCTGGGAGCTCGCCGCGGGTGTGGTCGAGGACGGCGAGGACATCGAGGCAGCGGCCGCCCGGGAGATGGAGGAGGAGACCGGCTGGCGGCCGGGCCCGCTGCGGCCGCTGCTGACCGTGGAGCCGTCGAACGGCCTCACCGACGCCCGGCACCACCTCTACTGGGCCGAGGAGGCGACCTGGACCGGCCCCCCGCAGGACGACTTCGAGTCGTCGCGCCGCGAATGGATCCCGCTCAAGCTGGTGCCGGACATGATCGCCCGGGGCGAGATCCCGGCCGCCAACATGGTGGCCGGGCTGCTGATGCTCCATCACTTACGGATCGGGCACTCTGAGGCGCGCAGCACACGCGATCGGGGCCGGCCGGGACATCCCCGGCCGGCCGGGCAGGCGGTACGACGACCGGCAGGTCAGGAGTACGGGTAGAAGCCCGAGCCCGTCTTGCGGCCGAGCCGTCCCGCGTCGACCATGCGCTGGAGCAGCGGGGGAGCGGCGTACAGCGGTTCCTTGAACTCGGCGTACATCGAGTCGGCGACCGAGGCCACGGTGTCCAGGCCGATGAGGTCGGAGAGCTTCAGCGGGCCCATCGGGTGGGCGCAGCCGAGCTCCATGCCGTTGTCGATGTCCTCGCGGCTGGCGATACCCGACTCGAACATCCGGATCGCGGAGAGGAGATACGGGATCAGCAGAGCGTTGACGACGAATCCGGAGCGGTCCTGGGCGCGGATCGGATGCTTGCCCAGTACGTCCTGCACCAGTGCCTCGGACCGCCGGACCGTCTCGTCGGACGTGGTCAGCGCGGGGATCAGCTCGACGAGCTTCTGCACCGGGGCCGGGTTGAAGAAGTGGATGCCGATGACCTGGTCCGGGCGGGATGTCGCCACAGCCAGCTTCACCAGCGGGATGGAGGAGGTGTTGGAGGCGAGAATCGCGTCCTGCCGGGTCACCACCTGGTCGAGCACCTGGAAGATCTCGGTCTTGACCTGTTCGTTCTCCACGACGGCCTCGATCACGAGATCGCGGTCGGCGAACTCGCCGAGGTCGGTGGTGAAGCTGAGGCGGTTGAGTGTCTCGTCGCGCTCCTCCTCGGTGATCTTTCCGCGTTCGGCGGCCTTCGAGAGGGAGTTGTGGAGCCGGGTGCGACCGATCTCCAGCGCCTCGCCGGTGGTCTCGGCCACCATGACGTCGAGTCCGCTGCGGGCGCACACCTCCGCGATGCCTGCGCCCATTTGGCCACAGCCGACCACTCCGACGCGTGCAATGTCGGCCATAGAGTCCGTCACCTCATGCCTTTCGCTGGTCTCCGTTCGGCGGGCTCCCGTCTGATTCCGGTCCCCGCCTCGACCCCCCGACGTTACTCCGCGGCCTACGGGTCATGACGGGCCGGGGCGGGCATGCTCTGCGTTACCCCCGATGCCGGGGTGACGGACGAGGACACAGAGACGGCAGGTGCAACGAAATGCGGCAAATGGCTCGAAGGGGCTTTGTGGCGGGTGCGGCCGGGGTGGTCGCGGGGATGATGACCTCGGTGGCGGGTGCGGCCGAGGCCGTCGCCGTACCACGGGAAGTGCCGGTTCCGTCCGGGGCGGGTGCGTTGCCCGGGCCGGGTGTGAGCCTCCCGCGCGTCGCCCGGCGCGAGATGCGCGGTATGTGGGTCGCCACCGTCGCCAACATCGACTGGCCCTCCGCGCCCGGTCTGACGGCGGCGGCGCAGCAGGCCGAGCTGATCGCGTACCTCGACGAGGCCGTCGCCCGGCGGCTGAACGCCGTCGTCCTGCAGGTCCGGCCGACCGCCGACGCCCTGTGGCCGTCCTCCTACGAGCCGTGGGCCCAGTACCTCACCGGCGTCCAGGGGAAGGACCCCGGCTGGGACCCGCTGGGCACCGCCGTCCGCGAGGCGCACCGCCGCGGCCTGGAACTGCACGCCTGGTTCAACCCGTACCGGGTCGCCAACCACACGGACCCGTCCCGGCTGGTCCCCACCCACCCGGCGCGGCTGCACCCCGACTGGGTCCTGCCGTACGGCGGAAAGCTCTACTACAACCCCGGACTGCCCGAGGTGCGCCGCTTCGTCCAGGACGCCATGCTCGACGCGGTCCGCCGCTATGACATCGATGCCGTCCACTGGGACGACTACTTCTACCCGTACCCGGTCGCCGGACAGGTCTTCGCCGACGACGCCACCTACGCGAAGTACGGCGCGGGCTTCCCGGACAAGGCCGCCTGGCGCCGCGACAACACCGACAAGCTGGTCCGCGAGATGTCCGCGGGGATCAAGAAGATCAAGAAGCACGTCCAGTTCGGGATCAGTCCGTTCGGTGTCTGGCGCAACGCGGGCACCGACCCGCTCGGCTCGGACACCAGGGCAGGGGTGCAGACCTACGACGACCTGTATGCCGACACCCGAGGTTGGGTCAAGAAGGGCTGGATCGACTACATCTGTCCGCAGATCTACTGGAACATCGGCTTCGCCGCCGCCGACTACGCCAAGCTGCTGCCCTGGTGGGACGCGGTGGTACGGGGCACGGGTGTCGACCTCTTCGTCGGCGAGGCGCTCTACAAGGGCGGTGACCCCGCCCAGCCCGCCGCCTGGCAGGACCCGGCCGAGCTCTCGCGCCACATCGACCTCGCCGCCCGCTACGACCAGGTCCGCGGGCATGTCTACTTCTCGGGCAAGGACGTGGTCACCGATCGGGCCGGCATGATGGCGCGCGTCGTGGCGGACCACTACCGCAACAGAGTGCGCCCTCCCCGCTGACCCGAGGGATCTCAGGCGGAGGGGGCGCACCGAGGGGTGGCGCGGTCGGGGCGGTGCCGTGTGCCCGGGGAACCTACGGGGTCTCCGGGCTCCGGTGCAGGACCCCGGTGTGCTGGACGATGGTGTCGGGACCTGGCGAAACCAGGTGTTCGTGTCCGTCCTCGGAGCGGACGCGGTACGGGGGAGCGCCCTTGTCCCCGAGCACTTCGAGGATCTCTGCGACCCGGTCGTGCTGCCCCACGGTCCTGCCGTGCGTCAGCAGCCGGTCGCCCGCGTGTGCCTCCATCTGGAGTGACCTCCTCACGGGTGACGGTCCATGTCGACAAGTCTATGACCGGATCCGCCCACGCACCGGGCGTACCAGTGACTCTTTTCGGATCGGGCGGGAACCGGCCACGGCTGAGGCCGCCGTGGCGGGTGCGTCCGGGCCGTCGTGGGTCACGCCGGAGACCCCCTGGCGCCGCGCCCCCGCCCGCTGGGTGGCCGCGATGCAGACGAGCACGGCCACCGCCGCCACCGGTGCGGCCGCCGAGACCTTCTCGCCGAGGAGCAGGAACGACCACACCAGAGTCAGCAGCGGCTGCGCGAGCTGAAGCTGGCTCGCCCGGGGGACCCCGATCTCCGCCATGCCGCGGTACCAGACGTACAGGCCGACGAAGGTGGAACCCGCCGCCACCCAGACCAGGCCGATGACCCCGTGCGTGCTCAGCCGCACCGGCTCGAAGGAGAGCGCGACCGCCGCGCCCGCCACCATCAGCGGCGCCGCGAGGACCAGTGCCCAGCCGATCACCTGCCAGCCCGGCATGACCCCGGCCAGCCTGCCGCCCTCGGTGTACCCCGCCGCGCACACCAGCAGCGCACCGAACAGACAGAGATCGCCGGAGGAGAGCGCGCCGCCGCTCTGCTGCACGGTGAACACGATCACCACGGCCGCGCCGGCCAGTGCCGCGATCCAGAAGGCACGCGGCGGACGCGACCCGGTCCGCAGTGACGAGAGGACCGCTGTGGTCAGCGGCAGCAGCCCCACCACCACGGCCGCGTGCGAGGAGGTGGAGGTCTGCAGGGCCAGCGTGGTCAGCAGCGGGAACCCCACCACCACACCGCCCGCGACGACCGCGAGCCCGCCCCAGTGGTGGCGGTCGGGCACCGGGACCCGTCCCGCAAGCAGCACGGTGCCCGCGATCAGTGCGGCGAGCAGGCTGCGCAGGGTCACCAGGGACCAGGAGCCGAAGCTCTCCAGTCCCCAGACCGTGGACGGGAAGGTCAGCGAAAAGGCGACGACGCCGAGCCCGGCGAGCAGTGTGCCGCTCCGGCCCGCCGAGGGGGCAATCGCTGCCGAAGGGGAAGTAACCGCTATCGCTACCTGACGGGTAGCGCTATCCTTTGCTGTCATGCAAGAGCGTAGCAGCGTTGCTGGCCTGGTGAGTTCTCTTCGAGGTGAGCTGAATCGCTACCCACCTGGTGGGAAGCTGCCGTCGAGTCGGGCACTCGTGGAGCGATATCGAGTCAGTCCGGTGACCGTCTCCCGGGCGATCGCGCAGCTCGCCGCCGAAGGGCTCGTCGTGACCCGCCCCGGCTCCGGCGCCTTCCGGGCGGAGCCCCGTACCGACGTGCCCCCGCCCGGCGACACCTCCTGGCAGGAGGTCTCCCTCAGCGGCGACGGCGGACCGGAGGTCGTGCCCCGTACCGTCGACGCGTCCGGCGTCCTGGTCACGCTCACCGCACCGCCGCCCGGCGTCATCGAGCTGAACGGTGGTTACCTCCACCCCTCGCTCCAGCCCGAACGGGCGCTCGCCGCCGCCCTCGCCCGGGCCGGGCGCCGCCCCGGAGCCTGGGGCCGTCCTCCCACCGACGGGCTTACCGAGCTCCGTGCCTGGTTCGCCCGCGAGATCGGACCCTCGCTCACCGCCGCCGACGTACTCGTCACCGCGGGCGGCCAGAGCGCCCTGGCCACCGCTCTGCGCGCCCTCGCCCAGCCCGGCGCCCCCGTCCTCGTCGAATCACCCACCTACCCGGGCATGCTGGCGGCCGCCCGTGCCACCGGACTGCGTCCCGTCCCGGTCCCGGTCGACGCCGACGGGGTCCGCCCCGAACTGCTGGCCGCCGCCTTCCGCGCCACGGGCGCACGCGTCTTCGTCTGTCAGCCGCTCTTCCAGAACCCGACCGGCGCAGTCCTCGCCCCGGACCGCCGACGTGAGGTCGTCCGGATCGCCCGCGATGCGGGAGCGTTCGTCGTCGAGGACGACTTCGCCCGCCGCCTGGTCCACGACGACGCGGGCCCGCTGCCCGCGCCGCTCGCCGCCGAGGACCCCGACGGCGTCGTCGTCCATGTCTGCTCTCTCACCAAGATCACCTCGCCGAGCCTGCGGGTGGGTGCGCTGGCCGCCCGCGGACCGGTGCTGGAACGGCTGCGGGCCATCCAGGTCGTCGACAGCTTCTTCGTCCCGCGCCCGCTCCAGGAAGCCGCGCTCGAACTGGTCGGCTCCCCGGCCTGGGGTCACCATCTGCGTTCCGTGCCGACGGAGCTGAAGAATCGGCGGACCGCCATGACGACCGCCCTGCGGCTCGAACTGCCCGAACTGTCGCTCCCGCGCATCCCCGCGGGCGGCGGCAGCCTCTGGCTGCGGCTGCCGGATGCCGAAGCCGGCCCCGACGAGGCGGCGTTGGTCTCGGCCGCGCTGCGCGCGGGTGTCGCGGTTGCGCCGGGCCGTCCGTACTACTGCGCCGAACCCCCGGCCGCCCAGGTGCGGTTGAGCTTCGCCGCGGTCGCCGGGGCGGGCGAGATCGCCGAGGGCGTACGACGGCTGCGCACCGCCTGCGACAAACTCTTCGCCGCCCCCGGGCGCCGCGACCTATCCTCCGGGCATGGCTGACATCCTCCAGGAGCGTTACGAGATCTCGCCCGACCCGGCCCGGCTGGACCCGGACCGGATCCACCACTGGCTTTCCACCGACGCCTACTGGGCGCTCGGACGTACCCGCGAGATGCAGGGGGCATGGTGCCCACAGGGGCGGGGTCCGTGCCCCGGGGGCCGCGACGCACGGCCCCGGGACAGCGTGGGCCGCGGGGGATCCGGGTGACGCGAACCGGGCCGCGTCACGGCTCACGCGAGCTCTGTGGGCTCGTCCTGAAGCCCGGACCCGATCTGCTCCCGCAGCTCCAGTCCGTCCGCGTGGCCGCGCACCCGGACGGCCAGCTCGGTGGTGGCGCGGACCACTTCCTCCGGCTCACCGGCGAGGGCAAGCGTGCATTTCGTCTCGCTGGGGTATTCCCGGCAGTCGGCGACCTTCCGCATGAGGCACCTCCCTGCTCCCTTCCACTCTAGGGCGGTGTGCACGCCAGGGAGGGGGGAGGGGGAGGCGCCAGTGCGCTCACAGCCGTACGGAACTGTCCGGCTTCGCCCGGTGCGCCTGGTCATTCACCCTTGTGTGCGGCGGCAGCGAGCGTCAGGGCCTCCGCGACGCCGGTCTCCGCGGCGACTTTGTCGATACCGAGCCCGGTCAGCACGCCCTCGCCGTCCTCGTGCTCCAGGAGCGCGAGCAGGATGTGCTCCGTGCCGACATAGTTGTGCCCCATCCGCAGGGCCTCCCGGAACGTGAGCTCCAGCGCCTTGCGTGCCCCGGCGTCGTACGGAATGAGGTCCGGGAGCTCCTCGGCCGCGGGCGGCAGCGCCTCGGTCGCGGCCTGCCGGACGGCGTCCAGCGCGACGCCCTGCGCCTTGATGAACGCCGCGGCGAGCCCCTCCGGCTCACTGAGCAGCCCCAGCGTCAGATGCTCCGTACGCACCTCGTCGTTGCCTGCGGCGCGGGCCTCGTTCTGTGCTGCCATCACGACGTTCCGTGCCCGCTCGGTGAACCGGCTGAACCCCTGGCTGGGGTCGAGATCCGACGGCTCGCCGGGATCCTTGGCGACAAAGCGCTTCTGGGCCGCCTGCCGGGTGACTCCCATGCTCTTTCCGATCTCCGTCCAGGAGGCTCCCGAGCGGCGCGCCTGATCGACGAAGTGGCCGATCAGGTGGTCGGCCACGTCGCCGAGGTGATCAGCGGCGATGACCGCGCCCGAGAGCTGTTCGAGAGCGTTGGAGTGAACTTTCTTGATGGCTTCGATCAGTTCGTCGAGCCGTACCGGATTCGTCATGCTCACTGGTTTCGCCATGTGTCAACCGTAGGTTGACAGTCGTGGCGTGTCAACCATCGGTTGACAGTGCAGGGGGGCGACGCTCGGCCCTGCGGGCGGCTCAGTCGGCCCGCTGCTCGGCCATTCCCAGCCATCGGCCGACCTCGCCCGTCGGGAGCTCCGCGATGGAGGCGGAGCGAGGGGATGGTCGGCACGGCCGGTCAGCCGCCCGGTGAGGGGCGTGTCGAGGGCGAGCGCCTGGTCGAGTCCGTCATGGTCGAGCCGGTCCGTCGTTGTGCCCGGCGGCAGCTCATGGATCGTGACCACGGCGTGGTCGACCTGGGCAGTCGGCTCGGTCGCGGGGGCCGGGAAACCCGCGGAGCGGAGTGCGTGGACGACGGCGAGCGGGCCGGCCCGGAGCTCGGCGAGCCGGGTGTGCGGCCGCTACTTCAGTACGGACCGGTGACCGTCGGGCCGGGTCACACAGTGCCCCTCCCGGGCACGGGCCCACGACCGGACGGACGCCGGTCCGGGCGTGCAGGGCTGCCGCCATGCATACGGCATCCAGTCGCTCGGCGCGTACCCGGCTCCGGTCGGAAGGATTCATCGGGCGATTGTCGCCGCCGATACCGGCGTGAGTGTCGCCGCGGACCCGAACGGTCCCGTCGGGTGGGTGTGCGGCGGGAACGAGCGCCCGGCCCCCGCTGACCGATCAGCGAGAGGCCGGGGCGTCAGAGGGTCCCTCGTGAGGTCAGAGGACGCCGGAGTCGGCGATGGTGACCTTGGCCTGGGTCTTGCCGCTCTGCGAGCCGTAGCTCTCGATCTTCTTGACCAGGTCCATGCTCTCCTGGCCCTCGACCTCGCCGAAGACGACGTGCTTGCCGTCCAGCCACGACGTCACGATCGTCGTGATGAAGAACTGGGAGCCGTTGGAGTTGGGGCCCGCGTTCGCCATCGACAGCAGTCCGGGCTTGTCGTGCTTGAGCTTGAAATTCTCGTCGGCGAACTTCTCGCCGTAGATGCTCTTGCCGCCGCGGCCGTCACCGCTGGTGAAGTCGCCGCCCTGCAGCATGAAGGCCGGGATGACCCGATGGAAGGACGAGCCCTTGTAGCCGAAGCCCTTCTCGCCGGTCGCCAGCGCGCGGAAGTTCTCCGCCGTCTTCGGAACCACGTCGTCGAACAGGTTGAACACGATCCGCCCGGCGGGCTCGTCATTGATGGTGATGTCGAAAAAAACCTTGGTCGTCATGGATCCATCCTGACATCACCGCGGTCGGCCACCAGTGGACGGGGTGGTCCGGGCGCCGTATCGCCCAGCCGGTCCTCGAACGTGAGTGCGAGAAGAACTTTCGTGCGGGCGATCGGAAGGGTCGGCTGACCATGCGTCAAAAGCCTTTGTGCAGTCGCTCTTTGATCCGTTCCGGAGTGAGTGCCGGACTGATGCGCCACGCACGGTGACCGCCCTTCCTCGCTGCGCCCGACCCACCGGGGAGGACCCCTTGCCCGGTCGTCGCCCTCTCCCGGGTCTCCCGGGGCCTCCCGGGACGACGTTGTCACCCGTTCGGACGGGCGCCTGTTGCCCGGCACGTTCGACGCCGTTCGTATGGCACTGGGTCTGCCCTCCGCCGGCCCCGCGCCATGAGTCACCCTGCCCAGGAAGGGTCTGCCGATGCCAGGTGTCACCATCCATCGGCAAAGGCGTGGCGCCATGTGCGCCGCGGGGGTCCTGCTGCTCGTCTCCGCGGTCACGACCAGAGGTTCGGTCGTGGTCGAGTTGTCCGACGGGGGACTGTCCACGGGCGCCGGGACGACGTTGACCTGGAAGCCCTGTGAGGGTGAGGGCCGGCAGGGATTCGAGTGCGCCATGGTGAAGTCGCCACTCGACTACGCCCGTCCCCGGTGGCGCACCATCGACCTGGTGGTGATCAGGCACCGGGCCACCGCTCCCGGGCGGCGGGTCGGATCACTGTTCTTCAACCCCGGGGGGCCCGGCGGCCCGGGAACGGTGGGGCTGCCGTTGCAGTACCACAAGTTCCCCAAGGAACTCCGCGAGCGGTTCGACATCGTCAGTTGGGACCCGCGCGGCGTCGGGCAGAGCACCGCCGTGCAATGTTTCGCCAGTGCGGAAGAGGCCGTCACATGGCTGGCGAATGTTCCCGCCTTTCCGGTCGGCACGAAAGAGCGCAGAGCCTTCACCGCGGCCTACGCCGAACTCGGCCGACGCTGTCAGAAGCGGGTTCCCGAACTGCTGCGTCATGTATCGACGGCCGAAAGCGCCCGCGACCTCGACCGGTTGCGTCAGGCACTCGGTGAGCGGCAGTTGAGGTACTGGGGTGTCTCGTACGGAACGTTGCTGGGGGCGACCTACGCAAACCTCTTCCCGTCCAAGGTCGGCCGCCTGGTGCTCGACGGGAACGTCGATCCTCGGGCCTGGGTCGACGGCGGCTCGAAGAGCGATCCGGAACTGAACACCTTCCTGCGACTGGGGTCCGATCTGGGCTCGGCCGACACCCTGCGGGAGTTCCTGAGGCTGTGCGGTCGCGCCCCGGCGGGCAGCTGCGCCTTCTCCGCAGGAAACCCGGCAGCAACCCGCGCCAAGCTCACCGAGCTGCTGCGCCGCCTCCCGACCAAACCCGTGGGGTCCTGGACGTACGCGAAGACCGTCAGCGAGATCCGTGGCGGGCTCTACACCGTCCACCCGGGCTGGGCCGACACGGCCCAGATGTTGCAGGCCCTCTGGAAGGGACGCATCCCGGAGGATCCGCCGGCGCTTCCCGTTTCCTTGGAGTATCCCGGTTTCGAGCAGCCTCTCGCCGTACTGTGCGCGGAAAGCCCCAACCCGCGCGACCCGGCACGCTACGTCGGACTGGACAAGCTGAGCACCGCGCGAGCGGGAGACATCGGACACTGGTGGGCCTGGGCCAACGAGCCGTGCGCAACCTGGCCGACCCGTGCCGTCAGGACCTACTCCGGCCCCTGGAACAGGCACACCGCAAACCCCGTACTCGTCGTCAATGCGATTTACGACCCTGCCACCTCCTATGAGGCAGGCAAGGCGATGGCCCGTGAACTCGCCGACGCCCGTCTGCTCACGGTCAACGGGCACGGCCACACGGCATTGGACAATCCGAGCGGCTGCGTCGGCCGGCATGCGTCCCGCTACTTCCTCAGCGGGGTCCTGCCCCCCGTCGGCGCCACGTGCGAACAGGACGTCCCTCCCTTCGCGACGGAGACGCCGGCCCTCCCGGACGGAAGAGGCGGTACGGGCGCGAAGTGAGCTCCGGAACGGGTGCCGAGGTGTGTCACTCGCAGGGCGGGCCGGGACTCAGTTGTCTGTTCCGGCCGCCCTGCGGCAACGACGGCTGTTCCTCATGGGGCAAACACTGCCGGTCACGGCACTAGGGCGTGTTTCGAAAGTCCCGCCTGCCAGGCGGCGTCTGGCACGCACGCTCGCCGCGTTGTCGGGCTCGCCCCGATACGCCCAGTATCGGGGCGACCCTCCGCCGTGCCATCGCACGCACCAGACGCCGCCTGACCCGCCCTACGGGCGGACGACGCTACTTTCGAAACACGCCCTAGGACCGACGACGGGGCTTGCCCCGCCTGCCGGTCTTGGGACCGCCGGAGCCGCTCCGCGGGCTCTTGCCGGCCGGCTTCCCGGCCTTGGACTTTCGCCGCGCGCCGCCTGCGTCGGGGTGCTTGCGCTGCTTCGGCTGTGCCGGGGTGGGGTTGCGCCCCCGCGAGCTGTTGACGGTCCGCCCCCGGACGATCCCGATGAAGTCCTCCACCAGGTCGGTGGTTTCTTCCTCCGGCCACGACAGCGCGACGCGCGACTCGGGGGCGTCCGTGAGCGGCCGGTACGTGAGGTCCTTACGGTGGTGCAGGCGTGCGAGTGACTGAGGGACCACGAGGAGGCCCACGCCTGCCGCCACCAGCTCGATGGCGTCCGCCGTCGTGGCCGGACGCTCGATCGCGGGCCGGCCCGGCGGACGCTCCCAGTCGAGGGTGTCGTCGAGGGGGTGCAGCACGACGTCGTCGGCCAGATCCGCACCGGACACCTCGTCGACCGTCGCCACGATGTGGTCCTTCGGGACCACGACCACCGTCGTCTCGGTGTAGAGGGGGATCGCGCTGAGGTCCGTCCGGTCGATCGGCAACCGCACGAAACCTGCGTCGGCGCCACCGCTCCGCAACAGGTCGGATGCTTCGGCGGCGGCCACCGCGACGAGGGTCAGTGGGATGTCGGGCAGCCGCTCGTTCCAGATGCGCACCCACTTGGTCGGCGTCACGCCTGGGACGTATGCGAGCCGGAACGAGAGGGGTGCATAGGAGCCTGTCACTCCGCCAGGTTACCGGTCGTGGTCGGAGGTATCGCACACGCTCGCTACTCTTGACACCATGACGTCGCACCAGACCACCCAGACGATGAAGCCCGCAACCGCGGCAAAGAAACTGGGTGTGTACCTTGAGGCCACCCCCGCCGAGTTCCAGGAGGGTGTCGTCTCGCGCAGCGAGCTCAATGCGCTGCAGGCCAATCCGCCCGAGTGGCTGCAGGAACTGCGGCGCAACGGACCGCACCCCCGCCCGGTGGTCGCGGCGAAGCTGGGCGTCTCCATCGCGGGTCTCGCACGTGGCGGAGTCACGGACGCCCTCACCACGGAGCAGATCGACGCGCTGAAGAAGGACCTCCCCGAGTGGCTGCAGAAGGAGCGCGCCACCCAGGCCGAGGTCCGGAAGGAAGCGGCGCGCATCAAGGAGAGGAACGCGGAGCGAGCCGGTCAGCCCCAGCGACCGCGCTCCTGACCTGCTTCTCTCGAAGTTCGGACTCGACGACGCTGTCGGCGGTCACCGGACCTGCTCGCGAGGCCGGGCGTTGTTCAGCTCAGATGCACCGGCAGTGAGTCCACCCCGTACACGACCGACAACTTGCGGAACTCCAGTTCCTCCGGCCGCACCGCAAGGCGCAATTCCGGAAAACGGGCTACCAACTCGGGGAAGGCCGCGCGCAGTTCCATCTTGCCGAGTTCGGCGCCGATGCAGCGGTGGATGCCGTGTCCGAACGCCAGGTGGGACGAGGCGGGTGGGCGGGCCGGATCGAACGTGTGGCCAGGGCCGCGGCTATCAGGTGGCGGCCGCCATCGCCCCCGCGTGCGCCGTCGTCATTCGCCTCGCCAGATGTTGTCGAAGGCCGCATTCTCGACGGCTCGCCGTTGCCGTACGGCCTCCAGCTCCATGAGCGCGTCATTGACTGCGGCCAGCACGGTCACCACCGAGTCGTCGACCGTGCTCGGGAAGTCCCCGGTCCACTCGTCCCGGATCCCGATGGCTGCCGCGAGGGCGGCGAGGACGGGCTCATCGGATGTCCAGCGGTTCGCCGCCTCGCGGCGGGCGGGCGAATCGACCAGCACCGTCCGACCGCTCCGGAAGGGCATCCCGCGACGGGGCTGCCGAGTGAGCTGCCCTTCCGTCTCGAGCGCGGCCAGATAGGCGGCGGCCAGGCCGCGACCTCGGCGCCACAGCCAGTCGTCGACCGATTCGTACGGTGTTTCTCGGACCAGCGACGCCGCAGCCTCGTCCAGCAGGCGATCGGCCATGGGGGGCCGGAGGCACGGCACGATCTGGTTGCCGTCCAGCCTGATGGCCTCGGCACCGAGGAGGTCGATCATCTCGGCTCCCGCGAGCGCGAGCGACAGGTCGCCCTGCTCCACAGGGTGGCCGGGTGCCATGTCCATGACGGCGATCGAGAGGTCCCGCGGTGTGGTCATGAAGGGCTCCCCGTCAGAGGCATCGGTAGCGATGCGTCGCCGAGCAGCTGGTCCGGCGCCCGATGTGACGCCGGGCGGCAAGGTCGGCTGCCGTTGTCGGCGGCCGCGGCGATCGCCGAGCGGATGTGCTGCGTGCAGCCGGCGGGCGGGAAGCCCGGCCGGTGCTGCTCATCGGGATCAGATTACTGATCGTGCGGCCGGTGTGTGAGGAAAGGACACTTCTGCTCGTCGCCGAGCTTTCCCGATAACGAGCTTACGGAGCGAGGGTGGCAGGTGCATCCTGCGTCGGCTCCACCCTGCTGCCCTGGCCGTCGGCTGAAGCTCCAACCGCGTCGGCCCGAGTGCCCGAGTCGGCAGCTCCGGGCGACGCGGCACATGGGCGTGGCTGCTCAGATCGAGATGGGTACCCGAGCCGTCCGGCGACGTATACGCGCTTCGGTTGGCCGCACCGGCCGACTGCCGCGCTCGGTCGCACCACCTGTGCGGAAGCACGCCGGCTGTCACCTACGCAGGTTCGCTGTCACCGGGACCCTTTCCTCAGCCCAGTGTGATCCGGGCGGCGACCGGCAAGTGGTCGCTGCCGGTGGCGGGCATGGTGTGGATGTGGGTGACGGTTGCCGAGCGGGCCATGACCTGGTCGATCCGAGCCAGCGGGAAGGCGGCGGGGAAGCTGAAGGCGAAGCCGCGTTCCGGTACGTTCATCCGTGAGGTCAGCGGGGCCAGCCCACGGTCGTCGACCGTGCTGTTGAGGTCCCCCAGCAGGATCACCGTTGTCAGCTTCTCGGCGGCGACGGCCTTGCCCAGCAGGTCGGCGCTCTCGTCGCGCCAGGAGGATGCGAGGCCGCTCGCCCGGACGCGGACCGAGGGCAGGTGCGCGACGTACGCCGCAATCTCGCCGTGCGGCGTGTGGACCACGGTCCGCAGCCCGCGACTCCAGGCGTCCGCGATCCCCTGGGGTTTGATGTCCAACAGCCGGGTGCCGGTCAGCGGATACTTCGACCAGAGCCCGACGGTGCCCCGGACCGCGTGGTACGGGTAGTCCGAGGCGAGGGTCTTCTCGTAGGCAGGCAGTGCCGGAGGCACCAGCTCCTCCAGCGCGATGAGATCGGGCTCGGCGTCGGCCAGGGCGCGGGCCGTGCCTGCCGGGTCGGTGTTCTCGTCGCTGACGTTGTGCTGCACCACGACCAGGTCGTGCCCGCCGGGCTTCGCCCCGGGCAGGAGCAGTCCGCCGAAGAGGTGCATCCAGGCCGCCACGGGCATCAGCAGGGCCACCACCGCGGTGGCCGAACGGCGCAGCAGCGCCCCGCCGAGCAGTACTACGACCACCAGGCCGAGCCAGGGCAGGAAGGCTTCCAACAGACTGCCCGCGCGGCCCACGGAGTTGGGGACGGCCCGGTGGAACGCCAGCAGCCCGGCCGTCAGCACCGCGAGCGCGGCGATCACCCGCCCTCGCGTCCAGGCCGACCGGGCCCTCGCGTCCTGGCCCGGAGCCCGGCGCCGCGTCCACCGAGGCGCTGCTGCCTTCACCGTCGACGTCGCACCGCTGTCCGCCCGTGCCTGCTCCACCATGGCTTCCCCTTCACTCGACCTCGCTCCCCAGGACGAGCCACCGGGTGAATCAGTTTCTGTTGTCCGCGGCACAATGCCGCGGATGGTCGAGGCATGCCCGACCCGCAACTTCCGGCGCCGAGGGTGGTCGGCGTCGATGAGTAGGCGACGCGCAAGGGCCGTAACCACGGGACCGCGGTGGACGGCGAGCCAGGTCGGCCGGCGCACCTGCTGCCCGACCGGGAGGCTTCGACGTTGACCGCAGGGCTGGCCAAAAGGTCAGCGCCCGAGGTCGTATGCCGTGACTGCGCACCGTTCTTTGCGCAGGCGCGCGCCCGCAGGAGTGCCCCAGGCGGTGCAGAAGGCGGACCATTGGTATGTATGGCGCAACCTGGGTGAAGCTGCCGAGTGGAGCGTCGCCCAGCACCGTGGCTTCCTTCGCGTCCTGGGCGGGCTACGACCGGGGTAGTCATACGGCGCCGCGCGTCGACCCCCGAAAGCTTTGCATAAAAGTGCGTCGATGCGTATAGTCATGCCATCGATAAGGAGGATTCCGATGGCGGTACGTGCAGCAGTGGCAGGCGCGAGCGGGTATGCCGGCGGGGAGCTGCTCCGTCTGCTGCTCGTTCACCCCGAGGTGACGATCGGTGCTCTCACCGGCAATACCAACGCCGGCCAGAAGCTCGGCACGCTGCAACCGCATCTGCGGCCGCTCGCCGACCGGGTGCTCCAGCCGACCACGCCCGAGGTCCTCGCCGGGCACGACGTCGTGTTTCTCGCCCTGCCGCACGGGCAGTCCGCCGCCGTCGCCGAGCAGCTCGGTGACGAGGTGCTCGTCGTCGACATGGGCGCCGACTTCCGGCTGAAGGACGCCGGTGACTGGGAGAAGTTCTACGGGTCGCCGCACGCCGGGACATGGCCCTACGGTCTGCCCGAGCTCCCCGGTGCCCGTGCCGCGCTGGCGGGTTCCAAGCGGATCGCGGTGCCCGGCTGCTACCCGACGGCTGTCTCCCTCGCGCTCTTCCCGGCGTACGCGGCGCAGCTCGTCGAGCCCGAGGCCGTCGTCGTCGCCGCGTCCGGTACCTCCGGGGCGGGCAAGGCGGCCAAGCCGCACCTGCTCGGCTCCGAGGTGATGGGCAACATGTCTCCGTACGGCGTCGGCGGTGTCCACCGGCACACGCCCGAGATGATCCAGAACCTCAGCGCAGCCGCCGGTGAGCCGGTCACGGTTTCCTTCACGCCGACCCTCGCGCCCATGCCCCGCGGCATCCTCGCCACGTGCAGCGCGAAGGCGAAGCCGGGCGTGAGCGCCGAGTCCGTCCGTACCGCCTATGACAAGGCCTTCGCGGACGAGCCGTTCGTCGACCTTCTTCCCGAGGGGCAGTGGCCCGCCACCGCGTCCGTGTACGGCTCCAACGCCGTGCAGATCCAGGTCGCGTACGACGAGGCAGCCGGCCGGATCGTCGTCATCAGCGCCATCGACAACCTTGCCAAGGGCACCGCGGGCGGCGCCCTGCAGAGCATGAACATCGCCCTCGGACTTCCCGAGGACACAGGTCTTTCCACGATCGGAGTGGCACCGTGAGCGTCACGGCAGCACAGGGGTTCTCGGCGGCGGGCATCGCCGCAGGAATCAAGGAGAGCGGTAACCCGGACCTGGCCCTCGTGGTCAACAACGGCCCGCGTCGCGCCGCCGCGGGAGTCTTCACCTCCAACCGCGTCAAGGCCGCCCCCGTCCTCTGGTCGGAACAGGTCCTCAAGGGCGGCGAGGTCACCGCCGTCGTCCTCAACTCCGGTGGCGCCAACGCCTGTACGGGCCCGCAGGGCTTCCAGGACACGCACGCCACCGCCGAGAAGGCCGCCGAGGTCCTCATCGGTCACAGCGCCGGTGAGATCGCCGTCGCCTCGACCGGGCTGATCGGCACGCTGCTTCCGATGGACAAGCTGCTGCCCGGCATCGAGACCGCCGCCGCGGCGCTCAGCGAGCACGGCGGCGAGAAGGCCGCCATCGCCATCAAGACCACGGACACGGTCCACAAGACCGCCGTCGCGGGCGGCGAGGGCTGGACCGTCGGCGGCATGGCCAAGGGCGCGGGCATGCTCGCACCGGGGCTCGCCACGATGCTGGTCGTCCTCACCACCGACGCCGACGTCGACGCCGCCGGTCTCGACTCCGCGCTGCGCGCCGCGACCCGCACCACCTTCGACCGGGTCGACTCCGACGGCTGCATGTCGACGAACGACACCGTGCTGCTGCTGGCCTCCGGGGCCAGCGGGATCACCCCGGAGCAAGGCGAGTTCGCGGAGGCCGTACGGGTCGTCTGCGCCGACCTGGCCCGGCAGCTGATCGGCGACGCCGAGGGTGCCTCCAAGGACATCCGGATCGAGGTCATCAACGCGGCGACCGAGGACGACGCCGTCGAGGTGGGCCGTTCCATCGCGCGCAACAACCTCCTCAAGTGCGCCATCCACGGCGAGGACCCCAACTGGGGCCGGGTCCTCTCCGCGATCGGCACGACGAAGGCCGCCTTCGAGCCCGACCAGCTCAATGTCGCCATCAACGGCGTCTGGGTCTGCAAGAACGGCGGGGTCGGCGAAGACCGCGACCTCGTCGACATGCGCTACCGCGAGGTGAAGATCACCGCCGACCTCGCCGCAGGCACCGAGTCGGCCGTCATCTGGGCCAACGACCTCACCGCGGACTACGTCCACGAGAACAGCGCGTACAGCTCATGAGCGCCGCGCGGAAGCACACCGCACTGCCGAAGGCACAGATCCTCATCGAGGCGCTGCCCTGGCTGACCCGGCACAACGGCAAGACCATCGTCATCAAGTTCGGCGGCAACGCCATGATCGACGAAGAGCTGAAGGCGGCCTTCGCGCAGGACGTCGTCTTCCTGCGGCAGGCCGGCCTCAAGCCCGTCGTCGTGCACGGCGGCGGCCCGCAGATCAGTGCCCAGCTCGACAAGCAGGGCCTGGTCAGTGAGTTCAAGGCCGGGCTGCGTGTCACCACGCCCGAGGCGATGGACGTCGTACGGATGGTGCTGGCCGGACAGGTCCAGCGCGAGCTCGTCGGCCTGCTCAACCAGCACGGCCCCCTCGCCGTCGGCATGACCGGTGAGGACGCGCACACCATCACCGCCACCCAGCACCGGCCCACCATCAAGGGCGAGCTCGTCGACATCGGCCGGGTCGGCGAGATCACCGCCATCGACACCGGGGCCATCCAGGCGCTGCTGGACGACGGCCGGATCCCGGTCATCTCCTCCATCGCCCGCTCCGCCGACGACGACCACGTCTACAACGTCAACGCCGACACCGCGGCCGCCGCACTCGCCGCCGCGCTGAACGCCAAGACGCTGATGGTCCTCACCGACGTCGAGGGTCTCTACGAGGACTGGCCCAACAGCGACGACGTGATCAGCCGGCTCACCGCCGGCGAGCTGGAGAAGCTGCTGCCGGAGCTGTCCAGCGGCATGGTGCCGAAGATGCAGGGTTGTCTGTACGCCGTGCGCAACGGCGTCGAGACCGCCCGTGTCATCGACGGCCGGGTCCAGCACTCGATCCTGCTGGAGATCTTCACCGACGAAGGAATCGGCACGATGGTCGTGCCCGACGCACAGCCAGGAACAGCCGCACAGCCGGGGACAGAGGGGGAAGCATGACCAACGCCGAGCTTTCGCAGCGGTGGCAGGGCTCGCTCATGGACAACTACGGCACCCCGCAGCTCTCCCTCGTCCGCGGCGAAGGCGCCCGCGTGTGGGACGCCGACGGCACCGAGTACCTCGACTTCGTCGGCGGCATCGCGGTGAACGCGCTGGGCCACGCCCACCCCGCCGTCGTCGAGGCCGTCTCCGCCCAGATCGCCTCCCTCGGCCATGTCTCCAACCTCTTCATCGCCGAACCGCCCGTCGCCCTCGCCGAGCGGCTCCTGCACCTTTTCGGACGGACCGGCCGGGTCTACTTCTCCAACTCGGGCGCCGAGGCCAACGAGGCCGCCTTCAAGATCGGCCGGCTGACCGGGCGGACCCATATGGTCGCCACCGACGGCGGCTTCCACGGCCGGACCATGGGGGCCCTCGCCCTCACCGGCCAGCCCGGGAAGCGCGAGCCGTTCCTCCCGCTCCCCGGCGACGTCACGCATGTCCCGTACGGAGATGCGGAAGCCCTCCGCGCCGCAGTGACCACGGGGACCGCGCTGGTGATCATCGAACCCATCCAGGGCGAGAACGGTGTGGTCGTCCCGCCCAAGGGCTACCTGGAGGCCGCCCGGGAGATCACCCGGGCCACCGGCACCCTGCTCGTTCTCGACGAGGTGCAGACCGGTATCGGCCGGTGCGGCCACTGGTTCGAGCACCAGGCCCACCAGAGCGTCGAGCCCGACATCGTCACCCTCGCCAAGGGCCTGGGCGGCGGGCTGCCGATCGGCGCCACCATCGCCTTCGGTGCCACGGCCGACCTGCTGAAGCCCGGTCAGCACGGCACGACGTTCGGCGGCAACCCGATCGCCTGCGCTGCCGGTCTCGCCGTGCTGGACACCCTTGCCGCCGGTGGCGCCCTGGACCGGGTGAAGCGGCTCGGTGAGCGGATCCGGGAGGGTGTCGAGGGGCTGGGGCACCCATTGGTCTCCCACGTCCGCGGCTCCGGACTGCTCCTGGGTATCGTGCTCACCGAGCCCCTCGCACCTCAGGTGCAGCAGGTGGCTCAGGGAGCCGGACTCCTGGTGAACGCGCCCGCCCCCGATGTCGTACGGCTGATGCCGCCGCTGATCATCGGTGACGCGGAGGTGGACGCGTTCCTCCAGGCACTGCCCGGCGCTCTCGACGCGGCACACGGGGACGGACCATCCGGAGAGAAGCGCTCCGGAGAATGAGGCGACGACGATGACCGAGGCGCAGGAATCCGAGTACGGCGGGCAGTCCGTGCCGCAGACCCGCACGGCACGCCACCGCCGGATCGTGGACATTCTGAACCGGCTGCCGGTGCGCTCGCAGAGCCAGCTGGCCAAGCTCCTCGCCGACGACGGGCTGAGCGTCACCCAGGCGACGCTCTCCCGGGATCTGGACGAGCTGGGCGCGGTGAAGATCCGTAACACCGGCGGCGAGCTGATCTACGCGGTGCCGAGCGAGGGCGGTTTCCGTACCCCGCAGGCGCCGCTCGGCGAGTCCGCCAAGGAGGAGCGGATGCGGCGCCTCTCCGCCGAACTGCTCATTTCGGCGGAAGCCTCGGCCAACCTCGTGGTGCTGCGTACGCCTCCGGGCGCGGCCCAGTTCCTGGCCTCGGCCATCGACCAGGCCGAACTGCAGGACATCCTCGGCACGATCGCGGGCGACGACACGTTGATGCTGATCAGCCGTGACCCGGCGGGCGGTCAGGCACTCGCCGACCATCTGCTGCGGCTGGCGCAGAACGGCCGCTGAGCCCGCGCGGGCTTTTCTCCCCGGATCGGGACGGACCCCGAGGGCCCGGGCCGACCCGGGAGAGGGCGGGCCCGGGTGTCCGGATCAGTAACGGGTGGTCGCGGTCGGGCCCGAAAGCGTCCCGATCGCGATGTGCGGCCGGCGGTCCGGGTCCGCCCCTATGCGTATGTCCCGGACCGTAGGCGCGACCGAACCGGTCCGCCCCCGGGCCTGCTCCGGATGGACCAATGCCCGACGGCTCATCCCGCGGCGGGCATGCCGGGCAGCGGGAGCGGCAGCCCGGGAAGGCCGTCGATGCTGGTGGCGACGTGCTCCTTCTTCTCGAAGTACTCGCTGAGCGAGGCGTCGTCCTCGCGGGCGAAGCGCTGGGCGTGGAGCGGCCGGTCCTCGTCGTAGGACATGAAAGGCACGGCGAATCCGCAGGTGTCCCGGATCAGCTCGGCCGTCACCACGATGATCGCGCGCAGCCCGTGCGGTGTGGGGTCGACGCCGGGGAAGTGGGCGAGCAGGCCGGTGAACCGCGGGTCGTCGCGGAAGACGGGCTCGCCGCGGCCGTGCACCCGCACGATGTTCGGCGGTCCCTGGAAGGCACACCACATGAGGGTGATGCGGCCGTTCTCGCGGAGATGCGCCACGGTCTCCGCATTGCTCCCGGCGAAGTCCAGATAAGCCACGGTCCGCTCGTCGACGACCGCGAAGGAGCCGCTGACTCCCTTGGGGGAGAGGTTGACCGTGCCGTTCCCGTCGAGGGGCGCGGTCGCCGTGAAGAAGATGTGCTGCTGTTCGATGAAGGTCCTGAGCCGTCCGTCGATACGTTCGTACGTCTTTCCCATGAGGTGATTATCGGCGCCGATACGGCGGATGCCGGGGGTATTTCAAAGTATGGGCAGCGCCCCTGGTCGCCGCCTGCGCGGCCCGATGGTGCGCCACCGACCGGCAGCTTTGACAAATCATACGGAGGACTGCATAGTTATGCCCATTGCGGATTGCACCGTAAGGAGAAACCCGTGACCGAGCGCGTCGTACTCGCCTACTCGGGCGGTCTGGACACCTCCGTCGCCATCGGCTGGATTGCCGAGGAGACGGGCGCCGAGGTCATAGAAGATCGCCGCGAAGCGCGATCTGCAGGCGTAGCCTGACGTCGACCTGGCCTGACGCCGACCCGTTCACGTCACCGCCTCCCCGTTCCTCCACGGCTGGGAGGTCGCACATCCACCCCCTGGCATTTCCGAGGAGCACGCAGTGAGCAACCTCACCGGCAACAGCGACGTACGCCTCTGGGGCGGCCGTTTCGCCGACGGCCCGGCCGAGGCGCTGGCCAAGCTGTCCGCCTCCGTCCACTTCGACTGGCGGCTCGCGCCGTACGACATCGCCGGCTCCCGCGCCCACGCGCGTGTCCTCCACAAGGCGGGCCTGCTGACCGCGGATGAACTGACGCGCATGATCGCCGGTCTCGACCAGCTCGAAGCCGATGTCGCCGACGGCTCCTTCACCGGCACCATCGCCGACGAGGACGTCCACACCGCGCTGGAGCGCGGCCTGCTGGAGCGCCTCGGCAAGGACCTCGGCGGCAAGCTGCGCGCCGGCCGGTCCCGCAACGACCAGGTCGCCACGCTCTTCCGGATGTACCTGCGCGACCACGCCCGGATCATCGGCGGTCTGATCGCCGAGCTCCAGGACGCCCTGGTCGGTCTCGCCGAGGCCCATGCGGACGTCGCCATGCCGGGCCGTACGCATCTGCAGCACGCCCAGCCCGTCCTCTTCGCCCACCATGTCCTGGCCCATGTGCAGTCCCTGTCCCGGGACGCCGAGCGGCTGCGGCAGTGGGACGAGCGCACGGCCGTCTCCCCGTACGGCTCCGGCGCACTCGCCGGTTCGTCCCTGGGGCTCGACCCGGAGGCGGTCGCCGCCGACCTCGGCTTCGAGCACGGTTCCGTCGCCAACTCCATCGACGGCACGGCCTCCCGCGACTTCGTCGCCGAGTTCGCGTTCATCACGGCGATGATCGGCGTCAACCTCTCCCGGATCGCGGAGGAGGTCATCATCTGGAACACGAAGGAGTTCTCCTTCGTCACCCTGCACGACGCCTTCTCCACCGGCTCGTCGATCATGCCGCAGAAGAAGAACCCGGACATCGCCGAGCTGGCCCGCGGCAAGTCCGGTCGGCTCATCGGCAACCTGACGGGCCTGATGGCCACATTGAAGGCCCTCCCGCTCGCGTACAACCGCGACCTTCAGGAGGACAAGGAACCGGTCTTCGACTCCTGCGACCAGCTCGAGGTCCTGCTGCCCGCCTTCACCGGCATGATGGCCACGCTCACCGTCAACCGCGAGCGGATGGAGGAGCTCGCACCGGCCGGCTTCTCGCTCGCCACGGACATCGCCGAGTGGCTGGTCAAGCAGGGCGTCCCGTTCCGTGTCGCGCACGAGGTCGCGGGGGAGTGCGTCAAGGAGTGCGAGCAGCAGGGCATCGAGCTCGACGAACTCACCGACACGCAGTTCGCGAAGATCTCCGAGCACCTCACCCCCGAGGTCCGCACGGTCCTCAACGTGGCGGGCGCGCTGGCCTCCCGCAACGGGCGCGGCGGTACGGCCCCGTCGGCCGTCTCCACCCAGCTCGCCGAGGTCAAGGCCGACCTTGCCGTCCAGCACGCATGGGCGACCGCGAAGAGCTGACAGCAGCCCGGGCGCAGGCGACGAGGCGGGGAGCGGTCGTGCGCTCCCCGCCTCGCCGCGTCCGTACGGGCGGGCGGGCGACGGAACGGCGACGAGGGGGTCCGGGGCGTGGCCGACCACCACATCACCGCCGTGACGGTGAGGACGCCGACACCCGTACTGGCCGGGCCGATGACCACCGATCCGCTCGCGGGTGCTCATCCGGCTGAAACTCCCGGACGACATGGAAGCCGACCTGCCGGCCGGACTCGACCAGGTCTGCGCAGGTCCGAGGGGCGAGGCCCTGGCCGGACCGGCCCGCTCCCGGCCAGACGAGGGCCCGATCGGCCGAATCCCGCGGCTGGACGCGCGTGAATCCGGCTGCGTTACGGCCTCCCCCGCGATAGGGAGTGGATCGGCGAGCGGCGTCGTGCGGCTTCGATGGCAAGGCGGAGGAGGGAGTCGACGCGGAGCGTCGGTGACCGACGACAACGCCGCCAGCGGAGTTGCAGGGTGTCGGGAGTCCACTCCCTGTCGTGGGGCAGGCCGTAACGTTGGCGGGGAGCACCCCATCGACGAGGAGCCCGCGATGCCTTTCGGACGCCTGGCCTCGGCCACGACCCCGACCGCCCATATCGGGCTCGGCCTGGCCGCGGTCGGCAGGCCCGGCTACATCAATCTCCACCGCGACCGGGACCTGCCCGAGGACCGGAGCGTCGACGCCCTGCGCGAACGCACCCATGAACTGCTCGACGCCGCCTATGCCCAGGGCGTCCGCTACTTCGACGCGGCCCGCTCCTACGGCCGCGCGGAGGAGTTCCTCGGCGCCTGGCTGGCCGCCCGTCCCGAGGTACGAGATGTCGTCATCGGCAGCAAGTGGGGCTACACCTACACCGCCGACTGGAGCATCGACGCCGAGGCGCACGAGGTCAAGGACCACAGCCTCGCCACGTTCGAGCGGCAGCGCGCCGAGACCGAGGCGCTGCTCGGCGACCGGCTCGACCTCTACCAGATCCACTCCGTGACGGCCGACAGCCCGGCCCTCACCGACAAGGAACTCCACGCGCGGCTCGCCGAACTCGCGGCCGACGGAGTCAGCGTCGGACTCTCCACCAGCGGCCCCGGCCAGGCGGACGCCATCCGTGCCGCGCTCACCGTCAGGGTCGACGGCGAACCCCTCTTCCGGACCGTCCAGGCCACCTTCAACGCCCTGGAGACCTCGGCCGGTCCCGCGCTCGCCGAGGCGCACGAGGCCGGGCTGACCGTGATCGTCAAGGAAGCCATGGCCAACGGGCGCCTCGCCGGAAAGGATGCCCCCGCGATCGTCCAGGAGATCGCGGCCGAGGCGGGCCTCGGAAGCGACGCGGTCGCGCTCGCGCTGGTGCTGCACCAGCCGTGGGCCGGCGTCGTGCTCTCCGGCGCGGCGACGGTCACCCACCTCGCCGGCAACCTGCACGCCCCGCTCGTCGATCTCGACGAGGAGCGGCGGTCCCAGCTCGACGCGCTGGTCGAGGAGCCCGAGGCGTACTGGCGCCACCGCGCCGCGCTGCCCTGGAGCTGACCGGCGGCGCACCAGCCGATTCCTTGATCACCGGCCGTTCTGTCACATCCGCGCCGTTCCACGCGTCAATGGTGTGACGGCACGCGACGGAGGAATGGGTCTGTGGACGAGAACGAGTTTCTGGCAGCACGCTTCGAGGAGAACCGGACCCATCTGAAGGCCGTGGCCTACCGGATGCTCGGCTCGCTGAGCGAGGCGGAGGACGCCGTCCAGGAAGCGTGGATCCGGCTCAGCCGCTCCGACGACCGGCAGATCGACAACCTGGGCGGCTGGCTGACCACGGTCGTCGGCCGGGTCTGTCTGGACATGCTGCGCTCCCGCCGGTCCCGGCGGGAGGAGCCGCTGGAGGCAGGGACACCCGACGGGCACACCCCCGATCCGGTCCTCGGCCCGCAGCCCGGCAGCGACCCCGAGCAGCAGGCGCTGATCGCCGACTCGGTCGGGCTCGCGCTGCTCGTGGTGCTGGAGACGCTGGACCCCGCCGAGCGGCTGGCGTTCGTGCTGCACGACATGTTCGCGGTGCCGTTCGACGAGATCGGGCGCATTGTGGACCGCACCCCGGCCGCGGCCCGCCAGCTCGCCAGCCGGGCGCGCCGCCGGGTCCGGGGCGTGGACCCGGCGCCCGACCCCGATCTCAGCCGCAGGCGCGAGGTCGTCGAGGCGTTCCTGGTCGCCGCCCGGGGCGGCGACTTCGACGCGCTTGTCACCGTGCTCGACCCGGACGTGGTGGCACGGTCCGACAGCGGCGCGGGTGGTGTGGGTGCCCCGTCGCTGGTGCGCGGAGCCGCGTCGGTGGCCCGCCAGGCGATGATGTTCGCGCCGTTCGCCCGGTCCTCGCAGATGGCTCTCGTCAACGGGGCCCTCGCGGTCATCTCGACCCGCGAGGGCCAGCGGTTCTCGGTCATGCGATTCACGATCGAGCGGGGCAGGGTCACCGAGCTGTACGTGATCAACGACCCGGCCCGGCTTCCGGAGCTGGATCTGACCGTGCTCAACGACTGAGAAGGGCCGGGGGCGGACCGCGGCTCAGTTCCCGTCCCGGTCCGCCGCCCACTGGGAGAGCGCGTCGAAGTCGGTACGCTCCAGCCCGATCCGCGGATCGGGCTGGAGCAGCAGCGACGTTCGGTGAGACATCTTTGTCTCATATGGGTTAGTGTTGTCTCATGACTCTTGACCGTGAGCAGGTGCTGCGCAGCGCCGCCGCACTGCTGACCCGTAAATCGACCGCCACCATGAACGAGGTCGCCCGGGCGGCGGGCATCGGGCGCGCCACCCTGCACCGGCACTTCGCCGGACGGGACGCCCTGGTCAGAGCATTGGAGAACCTGGGGATCCAGGAGTTCGAAGCGGCCCTGGACGCCGCCGCGCTCGACGAGGGAACCTCGGAGGAGGCGCTGCGCCGGCTGATCGCGGCCGTTGAACCGAGCGCCGGACTGCTGTCCTTCCTCGTCACGGAGAACCAGCTCTTCGAGGGCGAAGAGGTGAACGACGGCTGGAACCGGACGGACGCACGAGTCTCCGCCTTCTTCCGGCGCGGTCAGGAGCGCGGCGAGTTCAGGATCGACCTGACCCCGGCCTGGCTGACCGAGGCCCTCTACGGACTCGTCTCCACCGGCGCCTGGGCCGTCCAGGCGGGCCGGGTCGCCGGACAGGACTTCCAGTACATGATCGTCGAGTTGCTGCTCGGCGGAGCACGCCGGAGCGTGGAGCAATGACCAGCACCGACCAGCACACGGAGACCTCGGACGAGCTGCGTCGCCCCGGGCGGTGGATCGCGCTGGCCGTCCTCGTCCTCGCCGTCCTGCTGGTGGCCGTCGACGCCACGGTCCTCGGGCTGGCGACACCGTTTCTCACCGAGGATCTCCAGCCGACCGGCACCCAGCTCCTCTGGATCGGCGACGTCTACTCGTTCGTCATCGCCGGACTCCTGGTCTCCATGGGCAGCCTCGGTGACCGCATCGGTCGCAAGAAGCTGCTGCTGAGCGGCGCCACCGCGTTCGGTGCGGTCTCCGTGCTGAACGCGTACGCGAGCAGCCCCGAGATGATGATCCTGGCGCGGGCGCTGCTCGGGGTCGCCGGCGCCACCCTGATGCCGTCCACCCTCGCTCTGATCCGCAACCTCTTCAACGACCCGCGCGAGCGCAGCTTCGCCATCGGCATCTGGGGGGCCATGGCGTCGGCGGGCGCGGCCGTGGGTCCCGTCGTCGGAGGATTCCTGCTCCAGCATTTCTGGTGGGGCTCGGTCTTCCTGATCAATCTGCCGGTGATGGTGGTCCTCGTGGTCGTCGGCATCCGCATGATCCCGGAGTCGAAGAACCCGGCGCCCGGCCCCTGGGACCTGGTCAGTGTCGCGCTCTCCCTGATCGGCATGATCGGTGTCGTGTACGCGATCAAGGAGCTGGCCGCGCATGGGGCGAGCTGGGAGGTCGCGGTCTCCGGCATCGGCGGTGCGGGCGCGCTCTACTGGTTCGTCCGCAGGCAGCTGACGCTCCCCGAGCCGCTGCTGAACATGCGGCTCTTCCACCACCGGGGCTTCTCGGGCGCGGTCCTCGCCGACCTGCTCACCATCCTCGGCCTGTCCGGGCTCGTCTTCTTCCTCTCCCAGTTCCTGCAACTGGTCCAGGGACGCGGACCGCTGGAGGCCGGGCTCGCCGAACTGCCCGCGGCCGTCGGCGCGGTTGCCTGCGGTCTGATCGCAGGCATGGCCGCCCGCCGCTTCTCGGTCCGGTCCGTGGTCTCCGCCGGACTGGCGGCGGTCGGCGTCGCACTCGCCGCCGTCACCTTCGTCCACCAGGAGACCGGCTATCCGCTGATCGGTCTGCTGCTGCTGGTCGTCGGCATCGGCGCGGGCTTCGCCTTCACCGTGACCGCCGACGTGATCCTCTCCAGCGTCCCGAAGGAACACGCGGGCTCCGCGTCTGCAGTCTCCGAGACGGCGTACGAGCTCGGCGCGGCCCTGGGCATCGCCCTGCTCGGCTCCATCGTCACCGGCGTCTACCAGGACTTCGTCACCCCGAACGGCGTCCCGGCCGAGACCGCCGCGGCCGCCCACGAGTCACTGGGCGGCGCGGTCGAAGCGGCCCACGCCCTGCCGCAGGCGCAGGGGAGCGCCCTGGTTTCCGCGGCTCAGGACGCGTTCGTCGACGGGCTGCACATCGCCTCGGGCGTCGGCGCTGTGGTCCTGCTGGCGACGGCCGTCGCCTCCTGGTTCCTGCTGCGCGGCCAGGCGCTGGAGGAGGAGATCGAACACCCTTAAGGGCGTTTTTTGAAAGTCCCGCCTGCCTGGCGGCGTCTGGCACGCACGCTTGCTGCGTTGTCGGGCTCGCCCCGATACGCCCAGTATCGGGGCGACCCTCCGCCTTGCGATCGCACGCACCGGACGCCGCCAGGCCTGCCCTACGGGCGGACGACGCTCCTTTCGAAACACGCCCCAGCGGCGTCCTGGACCCCTCCTTCTACGACCATTCGGGTTGTCCCGACATAGGGAAGGGCCCGTACCGCCGAACGCGGTACGGGCCCTTCCCAACGTCCGATCAGGCGGCCTTCGCCTTCGTCGCATACATGTCGACGTACTCCTGGCCCGACAGCCGCATCACCTCGGCCATCACGGAGTCCGTCACCGCCCGCAGGACATAGCGGTCGCGGTCCATGCCCTCGTACCGGGAGAACTCCATCTGCTCGCCGAAGCGGACCGTCACCTTGCCGGGACGGGGCAGACCGGTACCACCGGGCTGCAGCTTGTCCGTGCCGATCATCGCGAACGGCACCACCGGCGCGCCCGTCATCAGCGTCAGCCGGGCGATGCCCGTACGACCGCGGTAGAGGCGGCCGTCGGGGGAGCGGGTGCCCTCCGGGTAGATGGCGAACGCCTGGCCCTCCTCCAGCACCCGACGGCCCGTCATCAGCGCCGCGACACCGCCGCGTCCGCCGTCCCGGTCCACCGGGATCATGCCGCAGCCGGTGAAGAACCAGGCCATCAGCCGGCCCTTGAGACCCTTGCCCGTCACGTACTCGTCCTTGCCGATGTAGAACACCGGCCGGTCGCAGCAGATCGGCATGATCATCGAGTCGATGAACGTCAGATGGTTGCCCGCGAGGATCACCGGACCGTCGCCCGGAATGTTCTCCACGCCCTCCACCTGGGGGCGGAACATCAGACGCAAGATCGGTCCGAGCACTGCCTTGATGAGTGCGTGTCGGGACAACGGTTCCTCCGGTGTAGTGGCCGGCCGAGGCGCGGGATCGTGACGGTCCATGCAGGTGAGGACGATACTCGCGGGTACTCGCTGATCGCACATCGGGTTCATCGAGTCGACACACAGTGTTGATGTCTGTTTGCGCCATGTTCGTCCATGAGCTGCCGTCCCGACGGTGTGGCTGCCTACGATCGGGCCTCGCTCGACGGTGCCATACATCACATGCGAGGGAGCATTCATGACAGAGCGTGCGCAGGCGAACCCCGGTCGCCGGACCGTCCTGGGAGCGGGAGCGGCCGTACTCGGCGCGGCCGCGCTCGGACTTCCCGGCACGGCGGACGCCGCCGAGCGGTCCGGTGGCCACGGCGGCGACCACGGCAGTCGGCTGGACCTTCCCGTGCCGACCGTCATCGGTCACCGCGGCACGAGCGGCTACCGGCCCGAGCACACCCTCGGCTCGTACCAGCTGGCCCTCGACATGGGCGCGCACATCATCGAGCAGGACCTGGTCCCCACCAAGGACGGCCACCTCGTCTGCCGCCACGAGAACGACATCACCGCCACCACCGACGTGTCGGCCCACCCCGAGTTCGCCGGCCGCAGGACCACCAAGAAGGTCGACGGGGTCTCCCTGACCGGCTGGTTCACCGAGGACTTCACCCTCGCCGAGCTGAAGACGCTGCGCGCCAAGGAGCGCATACCGGGCAACCGTCAGAAGAACACCCTCTACGACGGCCGCTGGGAGGTCCCCACCTTCGAAGAGGTGCTCCAGTGGGCCGACCGCGAGGGCCGCAGGCGCGGCAAGCAGATCTGGCTGTACGTCGAGACCAAGCACCCCACCTACTTCCGCGGCCTCGGGCTCGGCCTGGAGGAGCCGCTCGCCAAGCTGCTGCGCCGCTACAACCGCCACCGCACGCAGTCCCCGCTGATCCTCCAGTCCTTCGAACCCAGCAGCATCCAACGGCTGTCGAAGCTCGTCGCCTCCCCGAGCGTCGTCCTGCTCTCCGGCGCCGGATCGCGGCCCTGGGACTTCGTCGCGACCGGCGACCCGCGCACGGTCGACGACCTCGTGGCCCCCGCGGGGCTGAAGTGGATCGCGTCCTTCGCACAGGGCATCGGCCCCACGTTGGACCTGATCATTCCCAAGGACGCGTCGGGCCGGCTCACCACGCCGACGTCCCTCGTCCAGGACGCACATGCGGAGGGCTTGATCCTGCACCCGTACACGATGCGCAACGAGAACTCGTTCCTGCCCGCCGACTTCCGCCGCGGCACCGACCCCAATGCGTACGGCGACGCCTTCGGCGCGTTCCGGACGTATTTCGCGACCGGTATCGACGGGATCTTCTCCGACAACCCGGACACCGCCCTGCTCGCCGCCGAGGACTTCACGAAGAACTGACGCAGCGCTCCGCGTCAGCACCCGGCCGGCCATGCCCCGGTCGGGTGATGCGCCCCGCGGACGGCAACCGTCCGTCCGCGGCGGCGCGTCGGGTGAGGCATGACGCTTCCCGCAGACGCCGCCCCCACCGCCGTCGTGCGCGCCCTGTACCCCCTCGTCAGCGCCGAGGCGATGGCCGAGGCCGGCTGCGCGGCAGCGGGCGCGGCCGTCGAACCCGCCGATCTTGAACAGACCGTCTGGCTGCGGCTGCTGGAACTGCTCGCCGACCGGACACCGCCGGCCGACCCGGCCCGCTGGGTTCGCGACACCGTACGGGAGGAGGCGCGCCGCGCCCGCCGTACCGCGCGGCGCGAACGTCCGTACGCCGACGGGACCGTCCCGGACCCGGCCGACTGCCCCGAGCGGTCCGCCGTCGGCGCCGACGAACGCCGCGCGCTGCACGCCGCGGTGGAGCGGCTGCCCGGACGGTGCGCGAGCCTGCTGGCGGCGATGCTCGCCCCGAGTGATTCCACATACAAGGAAATCGCAGGGAAGTTGGGTATGTCACAAGGCAGTTTGGGGCCGATCCGTTCCCGATGCCTTGGATGTCTGCGCAGAATGCTCGCGGCGGAGGTTGCCGTTCCTGAACTGCGGGGATAGGAGCAGGGGCAACCGGTGGACCAGGTGAGCGGGAGGCATGCACACATGGGCATGAGTGTGATCATCTCGGCGGCGACCGCGGAGGACGCCGAACAGATACTGAAGCTCCAGTACCTCTGTTTTCAGAGCGAGGCGGAGCTCTACGGGAATTACCGCATCGACCCGCTGGTCCAGACCCTTGACTCGGTCCGGGACGAAGTGACCGCGAACCTGGTGTTCGTGGCACGGCTCGGTGACGAAGTCGTCGGCTCGGTACGCGGATCCACCGATCCGGACGGCACCGGAGAGATAGGGAAGCTCTGTGTGCACCCCCGGCTCCAGGGGCACGGGCTCGGCGCCCGGCTACTGAAGGCCGCGGAGTCCGCACTTGCCGATCAGCGGTCGGCCACCCGGTTCCGGCTGCACACCGGGCACCGCAGCGAGACAAATCTGCGGCTCTACCGGCGAGCGGGTTACGCCCCTGTGGGCAGTGCCACCGGTCGGGACGGTGTCCAGCTGATCCTTCTGGAGAAGGACGTCGCGGAACAGGCCTACGTCGCCAGGGCCTAGGAGGTTACGCGTTCTTTGCGCGACGCAGCCAGATCATCCCGGTGACCGGCAGGATCACCGGGATGAACAGGTAGTCCCTGCCGAGGTACGACCAGACGGTGGCGTCAGCGAAGGCGGATGGCTCGACCAGCGTCCACGTACCGACGATCAGTACGCCCGCGAGCTCGGCGGCGCAGCACACCAGCGCCGTCCGGCGCGCCTTCTCGCCGCCGCGCACCAGCGAGTACGTGATGAAGCCGTACACCAGCGCGGCGACGGCCGACAGCACATAGGCGAGCGGCGCCCTGCCGAAGTCCAGGATCATCTGGACGATCGCGCGGGAGGCGGCGGCCACGGTGAACACCCCGTAGAACCAGACCAGTACGCGGCCCGGTCCGGTGCCCAGCTGGAAGCCGGTCTTCTCGCCGGCGGCGCGGCGATCGGTGTCGGTCACGTCAGCTTCCCCAGATGTCGTAGAGCCGTACCTGCAGGACGGCCAGTACGACCGCGCCCGCGGCCACCGTCACCGAGCCCCACCGGGTCCGCTCGGCCAGCGACAGGAAACCCGCTGCGGGCACGGCCGCGAAGGCGCCGATCAGATAACAGATGAAGATCGTCATGCCCTGATCCGGCCGCTCGCCCCGGGCCAGCAGCACGATGCCCACCACCAACTGGGCCAGCGCCAGCAGCGACACCACGGCCATTGCGATGAAGTGCCAGTCCTTGGTCGGCTGGTCCCGGTAGGCGGCGAAACCGCACCAGGCGGCGAGGGCGAGCGCGGCCACGGCGACCGCGACCGTCAGGGCGACAAGCATGAGGCGAGGGTATTACGGACCGGACGGCGTCCCGCGTGCGCCCCCGCGCCCGGGTCGGACCGGTGTGGATGCGCGTGCGCCCCCGCGCCCGGGCGCTGCTTCCGACGGCAGCGATCAAGGCCGTGGCCTTGGCCACAACGCAGGACAGGTCTGGGCCGCTCGACGATGGGTTCCCACCGCCTAGTCGCCGTATCGTCGCAGGTCACGGGCGGTGTCACCGGGAGCGCAGCCGTCCGGTGGGGCGGTCCACGGACTGACCGGACGTGTCCGCTATTCGGACACGCGGGCTCGGTGGAACCTGACGTCTGTTTTACTTGCCCCATGACCACGACGAGCAGCCGCATCCTTGCGACCGAGGCGATCACCACGCCCGGTGCTCGTTGTATGTGTCGAATGCGCGCCTTCTGAGGGCCCCCGCCTGAGCCTCGCGCCCCGAAGCGAGACCGAGCCACTGCCGTCCGCACCCAGCGGAACGAGCCTGCCCCCGCATGCGCTGCCCCCGGTCACCCGCCGCCCGCAGCCCTGCCGAGACCCACGGGCCCGAACATCCGAGTCCGAACCGTCTCATCAGACGAACGCCCCGTGCCCGGCGGACACCGCGCCGTGCACTCGACAGTGACGGAAACCCTGTGATCACCACTACGGGCCTCACGAAGGTCTACCAGTCGCGCGGCCGTGAGGTCACCGCTCTGGACGGCGTCGACCTGCACGTCCGCGAGGGCGAGGTGTGCGGCGTCATCGGACAGAGCGGCGCCGGCAAATCCTCCCTGATCCGCTGCGTCAACCTGCTCGAACGCCCCACCTCCGGCACCGTGACCGTGGCCGGCCAGGACCTCACCGCCCTCGCGGGCCGGGGCCGCCGGGCCGGCAAGGGGCTGCGCGAGGCGCGCAGCCGCATCGGCATGGTCTTCCAGCACTTCAACCTGCTGGCCTCGCGCAACGTCCAGGACAACATCGAGCTGCCGCTCGAGATCCTCGGCGTCCAGGGCCGGGAGCGCACCCGCAAAGCCCTTGAACTTCTTGACCTGGTCGGCCTCGCCGACAAGGCGAAGGCGTACCCCGGCCAGCTCTCCGGCGGTCAGAAGCAGCGCGTCGGCATCGCCCGCGCCCTCGCCGGGGATCCCAAGGTGCTGCTCTCCGACGAGGCGACCTCCGCCCTCGACCCCGAGACGACCCGCTCCATCCTGCAGTTGCTGCGCGACCTCAACCAGCAGCTCGGCCTGACTGTCCTGCTGATCACGCACGAGATGGACGTCGTCAAGACGATCTGCGACTCGGCCGCGCTCATGCGGAAGGGACGCATCGTCGAGTCCGGCACCGTCGGCGAACTGCTCGCCACCCCCGGTTCCGAACTGGCCCACGAGCTGTTCCCGGTCGGGGGTACGGCCTCCGGCCCCGACCGCACGGTCGTCGACGTCACCTTCCACGGCGAGGCGGCGTCCCAGCCGGTGATCTCCCAGCTCTCCCGTACGTACAACATCGACATCTCGATCCTGGGCGCCGCGATGGACACCGTCGGCGGCAACCAGATCGGCCGGATGCGGATCGAGCTGCCCGGCCGATTCGAGGAGAACGTCGTACCCATCGGCTTCCTGCGCGAGCAGGGCCTGCAGGCCGAGGTCGTGGACACGGCCGCCGCCGACATCCCCATCCCCGTACAGACTCCCGCCCCGCTCGCCCAGACCCCGCTCGCCAAGGAGGTGGCCAAGTGACCTGGTCCGAAATGCAGCCACTGCTGTCCCAGGGAACCGTCGACACCCTCTACATGGTGCTGTGGTCCGCGCTCGTCACCGTCCTCGTCGGACTGCCCCTCGGCGTGCTGCTGGTCCTCACCGACAAGGGCGGACTGCTCCAGAACACCGTGGTGAACAAGGTCATCGGCGTGATCGTGAACATCGGCCGCTCGCTGCCGTTCATCATCCTGCTGATCGCCCTGATCCCCTTCACCACCTGGGTCGTCGGCACCTTCATCGGCCCGACCGCGATGATCGTGCCGCTCGCCGTCGGCGCCATCCCGTTCTTCGCCCGGCTCGTCGAGACATCGATCCGCGAGGTCGACCACGGGCTCGTCGAGGCCGTCCAGTCGATGGGTGGATCCATCCCGACGATCGTCCGCAAGGTCCTGCTGCCGCAGGCCCTGCCGTCGCTCGTCTCCGGGATCACCACCACCGTCATCGTGCTCATCGGGTACTCCGCGATGGCCGGCGCGGTCGGTGGCGAAGGACTCGGCTCCAAGGCCGTCACCTACGGATTCCAGCGCTTCGACAACCGGTTCATGCTCATCACCGTCGCGCTGCTCATCGTCATCGTGACCGCGATCCAGCTGATCGGCGACATCGCCGTACGCCTGCTGGCCCGCCGGGGCCGCACCGCCTCCTGAGACTTTCCCTCCGCTCACAAGCCCGAACTCCTTGTCCGGGCGCACCACCCTCACCACCAGAAAGAGGCACTTTTCGTGCGTAAGAACATCAAGATCACCGCAGCTGCCGCCGCCACCGCCGCCCTCGCCTTCGGCCTCACCGCCTGCGGTACGTCGTCCGACCCGGCCTCCAAGAGCGAGACCGGCGCGAAGGCCGACACCTCCAAGGCGCTCGTCGTCGCCGCGTCCCCGACGCCGCACGCCGACATCCTGAACTTCGTCAAGAAGAACCTGGCGGCCAAGGCGGGCCTCAAGCTCGAGGTCAAGGAGTTCACGGACTACGTCCTGCCGAACACCGCCACCGAGAACGGCCAGGTCGACGCCAACTTCTTCCAGCACCAGCCGTACCTCGACGACTTCAACAAGAAGAACAACACCCACATCGTCGCGGTCGCCAATGTGCACCTGGAGCCGCTCGGCCTCTACTCCAACAAGGTCAAGAACCTGAAGGACATCAAGGCCGGCCAGACCATCGCCGTACCGAACGACACCACCAACGAGGGCCGCGCCCTTCAGCTCCTCGCCGCGAACGGCCTGATCACCGTCAAGGACGGCGTCGGCGCCAACGCCAAGATCAGCGACATCACGGACAAGAAGGGCCTGAAGTTCAAGGAGCTGGAGGCCGCAACCGTCCCCCGCGCCCTGAACGATGTCGACGCCGCCGTCATCAACGGCAACTACGCCATCGAGGCCAAGCTCAAGCCCTCCAAGGACGCCCTCGTGCTGGAGAAGGCGGATGGCAACCCGTACGCCAACATCCTCGCCGTGAAGGAGGGCAACGAGAAGGACGCCCGCGTCCAGAAGCTCGTGAAGCTCCTCCACTCCGACGAGGTCAAGAAGTTCATCGAGGACACCTACCAGGGCTCGGTCATCCCCGCCTTCGGCGCCCTCGGCAACTCCTGACATCCGTAACGCATCCGCGTGGCCGAGCCCCGCGCACCCCACCGGGGTGCGCGGGGCTCCGCCGTGCGGACCCGGCCATGCGCAAGGTCCGTCCCATGCTGCATGCTGTGCCTTTACACGGTCTTCGGCATGGAGCTGCGCATGACTTCCACCTTTCCGTCCATCTCCATCAGCACGGATCGGTTGGTGCTGCGCCCCTTCGACATGTCCGACGTTCCCGCGTACGTCGAGATGATGAACGACGAACTCGTCACCGCCTGGACCGGGGCACCCCACCCCTACACCCAGGTCGACGCCGAACGCTGGGTCCGCAGGATCGCTCCTGCACAACGAACGGGCGGCGACGGCATCGTCTTCGCCGTCACAGAATTCCTCACCCAGCGCCTCGTCGGCTCGGTCCGGCTGCGGAACACCGACTGGCGCACCCTCGCCACCGAGGCCGCCTACATCACGGCCCCCTGGGCCCGCGGCGAGGGATACGCCACCGAGTCCGTCCTCGCCGTCGCCCAGTGGCTCTTCCGCGACCAGGGCTTCGAACGCATCGAACTGCGCACCGCCGCCGACAACACCGCCTCCCAGCAGGTCGCCCAGAAGCTCGGCTGCATCAGTGAGGGCGTGCTGCGCAACGCCCGGATAGCGCGCACTCAGACCGAGGACGGCGGCTGGACCGACATCAGGACCGACCTGATCGTCTGGGGCCTGCTCCCCGAGGACCTCGACGGAGTCGCCGAGCAGCTGGCCGACGCGGGTGGCTACAGCACCTACAGCGACTGGAACTGACGCAGGGGACGGCACCGGTACGGACCGGTCGAGGACCGGATAGTCTCACCCTGCCCGCCCTCTCGTGGGCAGCCCACCTGCGACGACTTCAGGAGACTGACGACAGATGGCCGACCGGGTCACGGTGATCGGCTGGGACGGCTCGCCCCTGACCGCGGTGGCCACGGCCGCGCTCTCGGCCGCCACCCTCGTCGCGGGCGCCGCCCACCACCTCGCTCTCCCCGAAGTCCCGGCAGCAGCCGAACGGATCCGCCTCGGCTCCATCGACCTCGCCGCCCGCAGGATCGCCGGCCACCGCGGCACCGCCGTGGTCCTCGCCGACGGCGACCCCGGCTTCTTCGGGGTCGTACGCAACCTCCGCGCACCCGAACACGGCCTGGAAGTCGAAGTCGTGCCCGCCGTGTCGGCCGTGGCCACCGCGTTCGCCCGCGCCGGAATGCCCTGGGAGGACGCCCAGATCGTCGTCGCCCACCCCCGCACCCTGCGCCGCGCCGTCAACGTCTGCCGTGCCCACCACAAGGTCGCCGTCCTCACCTCGCCCGGCGCGGGACCCGCCGAACTCGCCCTGCTCCTCGACGGCGTCCACCGCACCTTCGTCATCTGCGAGGAACTCGGGACCGCACGCGAGCAGGTCACCGTCGTCACCTCCGACAAGGCCGCCGACCACGTCTGGCGCGACCCGAACGTGGTGATCGTCATCGGCAGCGGACCCGAACAGCAGACCACCGGTGGCTGGATCTCCGGCCGCCACCCCCACGGCGTACGGGGCTGGGCGCTGCCCTCCGACGCCTACCCGGACAGCGCCGCCGACCCCGAAGGCGAGTCCCCGGGACTGCGCGCCGCCCAACTCGCCCGCCTCGGCCCGCGTGTGGGCGACCTCGTCTGGGACATCGGCTCCGGCAGCGGCGCCCTCTCCGTGGAGGCGGCGCGGTTCGGTGCGGCGGTCCTGGCGGTCGACAGCGACCCGGACGCCTGCGCCCGAACGGCCGCCGCTGCCCGCGCCTTCGGCGTGCAGCTCCAGGTCGTCCAGGGCCGCGCACCTCATGTGCTGGAGCGGCTGCCCGAGCCGGATGTCGTACGGATCGGGGGCGGCGGCGTCCCCGTCGTCACCGCCGTCGCCGACCGCCGGCCCGAACGGATCGTCACCCACGCCTCGACCCGCGACGAGGCCGAAGCGCTCGGCGCCGCACTCACCGGAAACGGCTACACGGTCGAGTGCGCACTCCTGCAGTCCGTCGAACTCGACACGTCCGCATGGGCGGAGCGCGAACGGTCGGTTGTGTTTCTGCTCTCGGCGGTGCGATCGGACCTCGCCCCGTGACCCGGTCGGCGTACCGCGCGAGGTAGGCTGGCCGATCGTTGCACCGCACCTGGACGTTCGTCGTTTCGTTCGTCAATGTCCGGAAAAGGGGACCGTTTTGGGTCCCGTTGTGGTACGGCAAACCCCGGGGGACGCGCAACGTGGCGCAGCCCACAGCGAGCCGTGGCAGAACTACCTGTCGCGGCGGCGAACGGCCGCGAGAATGTTGTACGTCCGCGTCTGATTCGTGCCGCGCGGCGAGCCCGCTCGTTCTTCATGACGAGCACCGGCGTGCCGTGTTCGGGCGTCCCGGGCGAAGGGCCGAAGGAGCACTGACGATGGGCGAGGGGTACGCATGAGTGACACCGGCCAGATCCCGGGCGAGGGACTGCCGGAGAACGCAGGCATGGTGGAGCAACCGGGCATCCCCGCCCCGGGTGCGTACACCTTCCTCGACCCCTCCGAGCATGTGTCCGAGGACGACGACCTTCTGCTGATGCCGAGCCCGCAGGGCGCCTGGAGCGACCAGCAGGTCGCCCCGGTCCCCGGTCAGCCGACGGACGGCGGAGCCGTGCAGGCGCAGGCACCCGTGGCCGAGCAGGCCGCCTACCAGGCGCAGCCGCAGGGCCGGCCCGCCATGCAGGCCGCGCAGGCCCAGGGACCCGTGCAGGTCCAGGCGCCGGACCCGGCGGTGTACGCCGTGCAGCAGGCGGTGGCCGGAGCGATGACCGAGACCGGGCAGGGCACGCACGAGTCCGGCGGCCGCGACTCCGGTGCCGTCGACCTCAATGGCGTACGTATGCCGGCCCAGGCCCCCGCTCCCGCACAGGCTGCGGCGGCGCAGGCCGCCGCCCCCGTACGCCGACCGCTGCACCGCGGCCCGGCCTCGGGCGAGTCGACCCCGTCGTACGGCGGGACGCCGACCGGCGGAGTGGTCCGTTCGCTCGCCGACCGAGGACCGGCGGGCGCGCCGCAGACCCCGATGCCCGCACGGCAGGCGGGACCGCTCACCATCGGTCCCGAGTACTTCGACCAGCCGGGCACCGAAGCAGCTGTGGTGCCGGGCCCGCAGCTCGGCGAGATCCCGCCGCAGGGCGGGAGCCCGTGGGCGGCCCATGCGCCGGAGCCGGTCGCGGCGTCCGTGGCCGCGGAACCCGTCGCAGAAACGGTCGTTCCGGAGTTCGTCGAGCCCGCCCCGGTGGCCGAACCGGCTGCAGCGCCGGTCGCCGCGCCGGCTGCGGCCGAGGTTCCGTCCGAGCCGTCCGCGGAAGCCGCCGCTTCGGTGGAGACGCCGGTGGAAGCAGCGCCCGCAGGCCAGTTCGTGCCGGTGGAGGGGTCGGTACCGACCACCCCGCAACTGGCCCCGACGCCGGTCGCGGAGCCGGTCGTGGCATTCGAGCCCGCGCCCGAACCCCAGCCCGAGCGTGGGGCGATCGCCGTCGAGCCCGCACCGGTCCCGGTCATCGAGACGGCCGAGACCGTCCATCCGGTGGAGGCGGTCGAAGCACCGGCCCCCGAGCCGGTCGCGGCCGCCGAGCCGGTCGCCGTTCAGGAGCCGGTCGCGGCCCCCGAGCCGGTCGCCGTTCAGGAGCCGGTCGCGGCCCCCGAGCCGGTCACTGTTCAGGAGCCGGTCGCGGCCCCCGAGCCGGTCGTCGCCCCTGAGCCCGCCGCCGCTCCGGAGGAGCCCGCCCCCGCACCCGTCCTCGTGGCCGAGGCGGCGCCCGAGACGGTGACGGCCCCCGAACCGGAGCCCGAAACCGGCCCCGAGGTCATTGAGACCCCGGACGTCACGGCCCCCGTGGCCGACGCGGCCCCTGCGGTTGCCGCCGAGCCCGCAGAGGTCTCCGGGCACACGGAGCCGGCCGACACGGAGCCTGTTGCGGACGAGCAGCCCGTCGAACCGGCCCAGGCCACGACCGCGGCGGAGCCCGAGGCCGCGGAGGCCGCGGCGGAGACCGAGGATCCCGCCTCCGCACCCGCCCCGGGCTACGACGACGCCGAGCGCGAAGCCGTCCTCCGGGTGATGCGCGAACGCCGCGACATCCGCAACGGCTTCCGCAGCGACCCCATCCCGCACGAGGTCCTGCTCCGCGTCCTCGAAGCCGCCCACACGGCGCCCAGTGTCGGCCACTCGCAGCCCTGGGACTTCGTCGTCATCCGCTCGGCGGAGACCCGCCGCTCCATGCACGAACTGGCGCAGCGTCAGCGTGACGCCTACGCCAAGTCGCTGCCCAAGGGCCGGGCCAAGCAGTTCAAGGAACTGAAGATCGAGGCGATCCTCGAGACCCCGGTCAACATCGTCGTCACCGCCGATCCCACCCGCGGCGGCCGCCACACGCTCGGCCGGCACACCCAGCCGCAGATGGCCCCGTACTCCTCGGCGCTCGCCGTCGAGAACCTGTGGCTCGCCGCTCGCGCGGAGGGCCTCGGCGTCGGCTGGGTCAGCTTCTTCGACGAGCGGGAAATGGTCCGCGCCCTGGGCCTGCCCGAGCACCTCGAAGTCGTCGCATACCTCTGTGTCGGTTACGTCGACGAGTTCCCCGAGGAGCCCGAACTGATGCAGGCGGGCTGGTCCAAGCGCCGCCCGCTGTCCTGGGTCGTCCACGAGGAGACGTACGGCCGCCGCGCCCTGCCCGGCGAGGAACCGCACGACCTGCTGCAGGAGACCATCTCCAACATCCGCCCGCTGGATGCCAAGGCGCTCGGCGAGGCGTGGGAACGCCAGAAGCGGATGACCAAGCCGGCCGGTGCGCTCGGCATGCTGGAGATCATCTCCGCACAGCTCTCGGGTCTCTCCCGGATGTGCCCGCCGCCCATCCCGGAGCCCGCGGCCGTCGCGATCTTCGCCGGGGACCACGGGGTGCACGCCCAGGGCGTCACCGCGTGGCCGCAGGAGGTCACCGGCCAGATGGTCGCCAACTTCCTCGGCGGCGGCGCGGTCTGCAACGCGTTCGCGTCCCAGGTGGGCGCCGAAGTGTGCGTGGTCGATGTCGGCGTCGCCACGGAGCTGCCCGCGACACCCGGCCTGCTGCCCCGCAAGGTGCGCGCCGGCACGGCCGACTTCACCACCGGCCCCGCCCTGACCCGCGAGGAGGTCCTCTCGGCCATCGAGGTCGGCATCGAGACCGCCCGCGACCTGGTCGCGGCGGGCAACAAGGGCCTGCTCATCGGTGAGATGGGCATCGCCAACACCACCGCGTCCGCCGCACTCATCTGCGTGTACACGGGCATGGACCCGGCCGAGGTGACCGGTCGCGGCACCGGCATCAATGACGAGATGCACGCCCGCAAGGTCGACGTGGTCCGCCGGGCCCTCGAACTGCACCAGCCCGACCCGGCCGACCCGATCGGTGTACTCGCCGCGGTCGGTGGCCTGGAGCACGCCGCGATGGCAGGCTTCCTGCTCGGCGGCGCCTCGCTCCGTACGCCCGTCATCCTGGACGGCGTCAGCGCGGGCGCCGCGGCCCTGGTCGCCCGGGCGATCGCCCCCGAGGCCCTCGCCGCATGCATCGCCGGCCACCGCAGTGCCGAGCCCGGCCACGTAGCCGCGCTCAACAAGCTGGGTCTGCGCCCGCTGGTCGACCTCGACCTCCGCCTCGGCGAAGGAACGGGCGCGCTGCTGGCGCTCCCGATCGTGCAGAGCGCGGCGCGGGCGATGCACGAGGTGGCAACGTTCGACGCGGCAGGCGTCACCGAGAAGTAGCGCTCGGCCGTGCTCGGCCCGGCCGGCGATTGAGACGCTAGGCCGGGCCGAGCCACGGTTTCGGGCAGGGGTCGGGCAGGGGACAGCTCGGCGCAGCGCCCCCAGCCGCCCCACCGGCCCGCCCCGCGCCCCGACGCACCCCGTATCGTGGACCCACGCCCCACAAAACCGCACGTCACAGCGCCGCTCCACCGCCGCAGCGGCCCGCACCCCGCATTGCACGAGGAGCCCGCACCGCCATGGCCGAGCACGCCGATCACCCCGCGTACCCCGTCGGACTGCGCCTGAGCGGGCGCCGCGTCGTCGTCGTCGGCGGCGGCCAGGTCGCGCAGCGCCGCCTCCCCGCGCTCATCGCGGCGGGTGCCGACATCACCCTCGTATCACCGTCCGCGACTGCGTCGGTCGAGGCGATGGCCGACGCCGGTGAGATCCGCTGGGAGCGCCGCCGGTACGAGGACGGGGACCTGACCGACACCTGGTACGCGCTCATCGCCTCCGACGACGCGGCTGCGAACGACGCCGCGTCCGCCGAGGCCGAGCGCACCCGCACCTGGTGCGTGCGCAGCGACAACGCCGACGTGGCCACCGCCTGGACCCCGGCCACCGGTCGCAGCGAGGGCGTGACCGTCGCCGTCCTCTCCACCGACGCCCAGGGCCGCGACCCGCGCCACTCCGCCGCCGTCCGCGACGCCATCGTCGAGGGCCTGCGCGACGGCACGCTCGCCGCCCCGCACCACCGCAGCCGCCCTGCCCCCGGTGTCTCCCTGGTCGGCGGCGGCCCCGGCGACCCCGACCTGATCACCGTGCGCGGCCGTCGCCTCCTCGCCGAGGCCGATGTCGTCATCGCCGACCGGCTCGGCCCGCGCGACCTGCTCGACGAACTGCCGCCGCACGTCGAGGTGATCGACGCGGCGAAGATCCCGTACGGCCGTTTCATGGCGCAGGAGGCGATCAACCAGGCGCTCATCGAGCACGCCAAGGCGGGCAAGGCCGTCGTCCGGCTCAAGGGCGGCGACCCGTTCGTCTTCGGCCGGGGAATGGAGGAGGCGCAGGCGCTCGCCGCCGAGGGCATCCCGTGCACCGTCGTCCCGGGCATCTCCAGCTCGATCTCCGTACCCGGCGCGGCCGGAATCCCCGTCACCCACCGCGGGGTGGCGCACGAGTTCACCGTTGTCAGCGGTCATGTCGCCCCCGACGACGAGCGTTCGCTGGTCGACTGGGCAGCGCTCGCGCGGCTGCGCGGCACCCTCGTGCTGCTGATGGCCGTCGACAAGATCGGCGCCATCGCCAAGGCCCTCATCGCCCACGGCAAGTCTCCGGACACCCCGGTCGCCCTGGTCCAGGAGGGCACCACGGCATCCCAGCGCCGCGTCGACGCGACCCTCGCGACCGTCGGCGAACGGGCCGTCGCCGAAGAGGTGCGGCCCCCGGCCGTGATCGTCATCGGCGATGTCGTCGCGGTCGGCACGGACTCCGCCCCGCACCCCGCCGAGTAACCAGCGGTAACGGATCTTTTCCAAGCCGTTGGCACCACACACCGGACAAGGCAGTATCAACCTGTGGCAGATCTCATCACCGTCGACGACCCCGACGACCCTCGCCTGCGCGACTACACGGGCCTGACCGACGTCGAACTCCGGCGCAGGCGGGAGCCGGCCGAAGGACTCTTCATCGCCGAGGGCGAGAAGGTGATCAGACGCGCCCGGCACGCCGGGTACGAGATGCGCTCGATGCTGCTCTCCGCGAAGTGGGTCGATGTGATGCGTGACGTCATCGACGAGGTTCCGGCCCCGGTGTACGCGGTCAGCCCGGAGCTCGCCGAACGCGTCACCGGCTACCACGTGCACCGCGGCGCACTCGCCTCCATGCAGCGCAAGCCGCTGCCGACGGCCGAGGAACTGCTGACGACGACCCGCCGCCTCGTCGCCGTGGAGGCGGGCAACGACCACACCGACATCGGCGCGGTGTTGCCTTTGGGGCTGCGAGAACGTGCAGCTCGGCGCATCGCCGTGTTCGAGGACATCGTCGATCACGCCAACCTGGGGGCCGCGTTCAGGAACGCCGCTGCCCTGGGCGTCGACGCGGTCCTCCTGACCCCGCGCTGCGCTGATCCTCTGTACCGGAGGTCCGTGAAGGTCTCGATGGGGGCCGTCTTCCAGGTGCCGTGGACTCGCCTGGGGGCCTGGCCGAAGGATGTCGAGGTCTTGCGTTCCGCGGGCTTCATGGTCGCCGCACTCTGCTTGAGCGGCCGAGCCATCACCCTCGACGAACTCGCCGCGCGGAACGACGAGAAACTCGCCCTGGTCTTCGGCACGGAAGGCGCCGGCCTCACCCCCGGGACCCTTGCCGCAGTCGACGAGCACGTCCGCATCCCGATGGACGCCGGTGTGGACTCTCTCAACGTGGCAGCCGCCTCGGCCGTGGCCTTCTACGCCACCCGGCCGCGAACTGCCTGAACCCGGCGTACAGGCCGACCCGTCGGCCGCCATCTGCGGTTTTGCCTTCGGAAGGGCCTCCGACCCGCGCCGGAGGCCCTTTCTGGGCTTTCAGCGGATTGCCGCTTTAGGCCGCAAGAAGTCCCTCCGAAGTCCCTCGGACAGCGCTGAAAGTCCCTGAACCCGGGTGCGTCATCACGTCGTTCAGTCAGGGGCACTCGCTGGGGTGTCCATCGGCGTCCGCTTGTGAGCACGGCGTAAACCAGTTGTGACGTTCCGTCGGGAAATCTCCCCCGCATGGCACCGGCGAATTCACGCCATGTCATGTATCCGCCATCGCACGCTCTCTTGTCAAGGACATGATCATTACTGATGGTCGTCCCGGCGGGTGAATTCCATCCGCTGTCGACCGAGAACCAGCGCAAGGGTCGACCCCCAGCTCAACAGTATGGAGTCACACATTGCGCACTTCGAGGAATCCGAGACCGGCCGCGCGGAAGATCTCCGCGCGGCTGGCTGCTTTAACCGCAGCGGCCGTCGCCGTCACGGTTGCGGGCTTCCCCGCCGCCCAGGCCGCCACCGGCGCCGCAGCAGCCACTCCGGGCACCGCCGCCACCGCGACGCATCCTGGGGTGGAACAGGTCTGCAGCACGCCCAAGAAGGGCGAGTTCAGCTGCTTGGCGCTGCGTCGCACCGACGTCGAGGGCGTCAAGGGCGTCCAGCCGACGGCCGCTACGCCGAACGGCTTCGGCCCCGCTGACTTGCAGGGCGCATACAACCTGCCGGCGAACGGCGGAGCGGGCCAGACGATAGCCATCGTCGACGCCTACGACGACCCGACCGCCGAGGCCGACCTGGCCGTCTACCGCCAGCAGTACGGCCTGCCCGCCTGAACCACCGACAACGGCTGCTTCAAGAAGATCGACCAGCGCGGTGGCACGAACTACCCGGCTCCGAACGCCGGTTGGGCGGGCGAGATATTGCTCGACCTCGACATGGTGTCCGCGGCCGCCCCCAACGCCCACATCCTGCTGGTCGAGTCCGACAGCGCCAGCTTCGAGGACATCGGCGCGGCCGTCGACCAGGCCGTCGCGCAGGGCGCCAAGTACGTGTCCAACTCCTACGGAACCGGCTGCGACTCCACGCCGGGCAGCGGTGAGGACCCGTCCGAGACCACGGAGTTGGACGCCCATGACAACCACCCGGGCGTGGCGATGGTCGCCTCCTCCGGCGACAGCGACTACGGAGTCTCCTACCCGGCCGCCTCGCAGTACGTGACCTCGGTCGGCGGCACCGCCCTGAAGCGGGACACCACCACCAGCCGCGGCTGGTCCGAGTCGGTGTGGCACAACAGCTACGGCGGTCCGGGCTCGGGCTGTTCGCTGTACGAGCCCAAACCGGCCTTCCAGACCGACACGGGTTGTGACAAGCGGGCCGTCGCTGACGTCGCCGCGGTCGCCGACCCGGTCACCGGCGTCTCGGTGTACCAGACCTACGGCGGATCCGGCTGGTCCGTGTACGGCGGCACCAGTGCCTCGTCGCCGATCATCGCGGGTGCGTACGCCGCGGCCGGCACCCCGGCCGAGGGCAGCTACCCGAACTCGTACCCGTATAAGAAACCGTCCGCGCTCAATGACGTGACGCAGGGTTCCAACGGCAGCTGCAACCCGTCGTACCTCAGCTTCACCAATCAGACCGGAAACATCGACGTCAGCACTGACGGCGGTGCGACCTGGACCAACGTCTGGAACCGCACCACCACCCTGACCGGCCCGGCCCACGTCGAGGTTCCGCTGACCGACTACGCCGGGAAGCCCGGCGTGCAGCTGCGGTTCCACTTCACGGGCAGCTACGGCTACTGGTGGGAGCTCGACAACGTGTTCGTGGGCAAGCGGACCTACGAGCCTGTCAACGGTGGTCTGGTGGCCGGCACCGTAAAGGACGCCAACACCGGCGACAGCGTCGTCGGCGCCACTGTCGTCAACACCGACGCCTCGCAGGACAAGGCCATCACCGCGGCCACCCCGGACGACCCGGCGCTCGGCGGCGGCTTCTACTGGATGTTCACCACCAAAACCGGCAGCCACCCTTCACCGCCTCCAAGTCGCACTACGCCGACCTGGACAAGTCGGTGGACGTGGCGGCGGACAGCGCCAACAAGGCGAACTTCAGCCTGAAGGCCGGCAAGCTGGCGTTCACCCCCGGCTCGATCGACAAGACGGTCGACTGGGGCAAGAAGGCCACCCAGGACCTGACGGTGAAGAACACCGGCGGTGCGCCTGCCAGCCTCACCCTGGGCGAGCAGCCGGGCGGCTTCACCCAGCTGGTCAAGGGCGGCGCGCCGCTCAACCTGGTGAAGGGCAACTACTCCCCGCTGGCCCTCAGCAAGGGCAAGACCGCGGATGCGGCTCCGGCGGCCGACGCGGCCGGTGACGCCTGGCAGCCGGTGGCCAACCTGCCGACCGCTGTGCAGGACAACGCGGTCGCCGTCTACGACGGCAAGGTCTACTCCGCCTTCGGCTACACAGGCAGCGCGGACACCAACGCGCTGTACGCCTACGACCCCGACAGTGGCTCCTGGACCAAGCTGGCCTCCGCGGCCGACACCCGCGAGGGCAACCCGGCCCACGGCTTCATCGGCGGCAAGCTGTACGTGGTCGGCGGCTGGGGTGCCAGCGGCGCCCCCGACGCCAAGCTGGAGGTCTACGACCCGGCGTCGAACAGCTGGTCCACCAAGGCGTCCTCGCCCAAGCCGTACGCCGGTTCGGGCAGCGTGGTGCTCGGCGGCAAGCTGTACGTCGTCGGCGGCTGCACCAGCAGCTGTGGCACCACGGACGCTACGGTCTACGACCCGTCGTCGGACAGCTGGTCCCAGATCGCCTCCTACCCGGAGCCGATCTCCTGGCAGTCCTGCGGCGGCATCGACGGCAAGCTCTACTGCGCCGGTGGCAGCAGCGGCACCAGTTCGACCAAGCACGCCTACGTCTACGATCCGGGCGCCGACAGCTGGTCGCCCATCGCCGACATGCCCGCCGACCTGTGGGGCTCGGCGTACGGCGT